>JAUWHW010000039.1 GCA_030605665.1 Dehalococcoidia bacterium
GCTGGCACCAAAGCTGATGCATCAAATTCAGGAGAAGATAGATGGCTTGGCACAGGATCCGAAGCTGCATGGTTGTGAAAAGGTTAAGACGATACCGGGCTATTTAAGAATAAGGAGCGGTGAATATCGAATTCTGTACGAAGTTAATGATAAGCAAAGGTTAGTCATCATTAATCGTATCAGGCATCGTCGGGAGGCTTATCGCTAATGTCCAAAATATCTAAAGTATTGGTCATAGGCTCGGGCCCCATAATAATCGGGCAGGCGGCCGAGTTTGAACTTAATAAAACAAAGAGAGATAGCCATGAAATCAAAAATTAGTGTATATGAAAGCTCTCTAGAGTTGCTTAAGGATATGGCAAGGGATGTGTTTAAGGGCGAAGATGTTACGATTATTTTGTTTGGCTCAAGGGGAAGAGGGGATTACCTCGGAACTTCAGATATGGACGTAGGGATACTTCCAAGGAAGGAAGTGAGTAAAAGCAAAATCACTTTATTCCGGGAGAGGATAGAGAATTCAAATATACCTTATAAGGTGGATGTGGTTGATCTTTCCCGGACATCTAAGGAGTTTGTTGATAAGGCGCTTAAGGAGGGAATACTGATATGGAGAAAGTGAAAAGAAGGGCAGAGGAAGCAGAAAAGGCCCTGAAAACACTGAAGGAGATATCTCAAGAACCCTACTCAGTAGTAGTCAGGGATGCTGCTATTCAAAGGTTTGAGTATACCTTTGAAGCGTTTTGGAAGTTTTTAAGAGAGTATCTGGGGGAATATGAGGGCATCAGGTGTAATTCACCTAAGTCATGTTTCAGAGAGGCCTTGAGTGTTGGACTCATAAGCGAGGAGAAAACTGTGACTTGCCTTGAGATGACTGATGATAGAAACCTAACCTCGCACACCTATATAGAGGAAGTAGCCGAACAGATATTTAGGAAGATAAGCAACTACGGTAAACTTATGAAAGATATATTTAACCTCGTTAAGAAAGGGTTTGAAGGTAAAAAGAAGGGAAGCTAGGAACGTGTTCAAACCATCTAAAGTCTTAGTGATAGGTTCAGGGCCGATAATAATCAGGCGGAGTTTGAACTTAAGGGGGTGTTGCTATGAATAAGTTAGACCGTATAACTATAGAGCCTGAAGTGTTTCAAGGGGAGCCTTGCGTAAGGGGTTTGAGGATTCCTGTTTCACTAATTATTAAGCTTATCTCAGGGGGCAAGACTCCAGAGGATATTCTTAAAGATTACCCCAGAACTGGAGAGCGAAGATATTAAGCAGTCGCTGGAATATGAAAGTAAATAAAAGATTAAAATGCAAAAGGCAGAAATACAGAGCAAAAATTAAAAGGTTTTACATTTTGAGTTGTCATTTTGATTTTTTATCTTTGACTTTTAATTTAGAAGATTGCCAATAAAGTAAAAATATGTCCAAAATATCTAAAGTATTGGTCATTGGCTCGGGACCCATAATCATCGGGCAGGCGGCAGAGTTCGATTATTCGGGAACTCAAGCCTGCCGAGCGCTGCGGGAAGAGGGCATTACCACAGTGCTGGTGAATTCAAACCCAGCCACCATTATGACCGATGAGGGCATCGCTGATATTGTCTACATTGAGCCGCTCACTGTGGAAGTCCTGGCTCGCATAATTGAAAGGGAGCGCCCTGAGGGACTATTGCCCACTCTGGGTGGGCAGACAGGGCTTAACTTGGCGGTGGAGTTGGCTGATGCTGGCGTGCTGGATAAATACAATGTGAGGCTTCTGGGCACACCAGTAGAAACCATAAAGAAGGCTGAGGAGAGGTCTCTATTTAAAAAGCTTCTTGTTGATATTGGAGAACCTGTACCACAGAGCGCCACTGTGAACTCGGTGCAGGAAGCCAAGGAGCTGGTAAAGTCTATTGGCTTACCTGTCATTATTCGCCCCTCTTATACCTTGGGTGGCACCGGGGGAGGCATTGCCTATACTATGGGGGAGCTTGGGTCTGTAGTTAGCACTGGCCTGGATTGCAGCATGAGCCGTGAAGTTTTGGTGGAGCGATGTCTTCTAGGTTGGAAGGAAATTGAGTATGAAGTTATGCGGGATGCCGCTGATAATTGCATCACCGTTTGCGATATGGAAAACATAGACCCTATGGGTGTGCATACTGGCGATAGCATAGTGGTAGCCCCAAGCCAGACGCTTAATGATAAGGAATACCAGATGCTCAGGTCAGCCAGTCTCAGGATTATAAGAGCTTTGGGCATTGAAGGTGGCTGTAATATACAGTTTGCCCTCACTCCCAGCCCAATAGTGGCTGAAAAGTGGGCTCCAGACCAGAAAAGGGTTACAAAGAGCGAATACTATGTAATTGAAGTCAACCCACGGGTTAGTCGCAGCTCAGCTCTGGCTAGTAAGGCTACCGGGTATCCTATTGCCCGAGTGGCTGCCAAAATAGCTATAGGTAAAAGGCTGGATGAAATACCTAACAAAGTTACTGGTAAAACGCTGGCATCCTTTGAGCCTGCTTTGGATTACTGCGTGGTTAAAATTCCCAGGTGGCCTTTTGATAAATTCGCTTTAGGTGATAGGAAAATTGGCAGCCAGATGAAAGCCACTGGTGAAGTAATGGCAATTGATAGATGCTTTGAGGCGGCTGTGCAGAAGGCAGTCCGCTCTCTGGAATTTGGCAAGCGCACGCTTCTGTGGGAAGACACAGGCTGGAGCAAGCAGGAGTTCGGTTCTTACCCCCTTCATCCTAATGACTTAAGGGTATGGGCGATTATGGCAGCTTTAAGAAGAGGAGCTATGGCTGAAGAGCTTTCCCAGCTCACTGGAATAGACCCCTGGTTTATTTATAAGCTTCAGAACATTGTTAATATGGAGAAGCGACTTCTCTCCGAGCCACTGAAGCCGGAGCTTTTATGGCGTGCCAAGCGGCTTGGTTTCTGTGATGAACAAATCGGAACTTTAGCTGATAAGTTGCCGGAGCAAGTAAGACAGATTCGCCATGAGTGGCACATTCGCCCGGTGTATAAGATGGTAGATACCTGTGCTGCTGAGTTTGATGCCGAAACTCCTTATTTCTACAGCACCTATGAGAAGGAGAATGAAGCTGAACCTTTGGAAGGGAAAAAGGCTGTGGTTATTGGTAGCGGTCCCATACGCATTGGGCAAGGAATTGAGTTTGACTATTGCTGCGTTCACTCAGCCTGGGCGCTTCAGGGGGCAGGAGTAAAGAGCATCTTGGTTAATTCCAATCCAGAAACAGTGAGCACCGATTTCGATACTAGCGATCGCCTTTACTTTGAAGCTCTGGATGAGGAAAGTATACGAGATATTCTTGAGAATGAAGGTCAGGTTAGTCCAGCCTCCATTGTTCAGTTTGGTGGGCAAACAGCCATCAATATGGTTGCCCCCTTGGCTCGTTCCGGTCTAGCCATACTTGGCTCTACTCCCGAAGCTATAGATATAGCTGAAGACCGCCGCCGTTTTGAAGATTTCCTGGATAGGCTGGGCATCCCTCAGCCACCAGGGGCGGGCATATTATCTATTGAGGAAGCGTTAACTATAGCCAAATCTTTAGGTTATCCGTTGCTGGTGCGTCCTAGCTATGTCCTTGGTGGTAGAGCTATGGAAATCGTATACGGAGAGGCTGAGTTAATTCGTTACTTGAGCATGGCTTTAGAGCTAGATAAGCAACATCCTGTGCTAATTGACAAATACCTGCAGGGGAAGGAAGTTGAGGTGGATGCTGTAGGTGATGGAGAGAGAGTGCTTATCCCGGGGATAATGGAGCATATTGAAAGGGCTGGTGTGCATAGTGGTGATTCTATAGCGGTCTATCCCGGGGTGAATCTGACAGAGTATGAAGTGAATACCATGGTGGATTATGCCACTAGAATTGGTTTAGCTCTCCAGGTTAAGGGCTTGCTAAATATACAAATGGTGATCATGCCAGAAAATGGCTCTTCATCTGTATATGTGCTGGAGGTGAATCCTCGAGCCAGCCGAACGATACCATTTATCTCTAAAGTAACGGGTGTGCCCATGGTGCAAATTGCCACCAAAGTGATGGCTGGCATTAGCCTTGCAGAGCAAGGTTACCAGGGCGGGTTATGGAAAAGGCGGAAGCTGGTGGGCATAAAGGCTCCTGTTTTCTCTATGTCCAAGTTAACCGGGGTGGATAATTACCTTGGACCTGAAATGAAATCCACAGGTGAAGTAATGGGGATTGATTATAGTTTTGAGGCTGCTCTGGTTAAAGCGCTTTTAGCCGCTGGTCTGATGCTGCCTCAAAAGGGCAGTTTGCTCCTTAGCATCGCAGATAGAGATAAGGCTGAGTTCTTACCCCTGGTTAAAAAGTTACATTCCCTTCACTATGGGCTTTACGCTACAGAGGGAACCGCAACCATGATTGAATCGCTGAAGTTTCCGGTGAAGATGGTGACTAAAAAGTTGAGTGAAGGACATCCCAATGTGGTTGATGTTATTCAGGATGGCTCTGTAGATGGGGTGATCAATACCGTCACGGGAGGGCGTATGCCACTGAAAGACGGGTTCTATATCAGGCGTGCTGCTGTAGAAAGAAGGATACCTTGTTTTACCTCGTTGGACACTGTCCGGGTAGCTATAGAGGCGCTAACAAATGGCAGCCAAGTTTTCAATGTTCAACCACTCAGGGAATACCTAAAAAATCAAAAAACAAAAGTTAAAAATCAAAATTACAATTCAAAATGCAAAGACGTTTCATTTTGATTTTGTTTAGGATTTAGTATGAAACAGTCCCTATGTACTATCACTTCTAATGTAGGAATCATGCCTGGTGTGAATCTTATGTGGCTGGAAGCGTCTGATATAGCCGCCACAGCTCAACCAGGGCAATTTGTTACGGTGAGGTGTGGGAATTTGATATTGCGTCGCCCTTTTAGCATACATCAAGTTGTTAGCTACGAGCAAGAGGCGAAGCAATCTCGAGTTGCTCTTCTATTCAAGGTGGCAGGTAAAGGTACTCTCTGGCTATCGCAGCGCCAGAAAGGGGATAAAATAGATGTTCTGGGACCTTTGGGTAAGGGATTTAGTATCCCCTCTGTCATTGTGAGGCACGAAGTGCCGAGGCAATCTAGGAATTTGTTGTTAGTGGCTGGCGGCATTGGCGTTGCTCCACTCGTTTTTTTACTACAGCGTGCTTCACGTCAGCACTCAGTAGCGCTAATTTATGGAGCCAGCACAGCCAGGGAACTTTATCCTTTTTTATCACTGCCTCTCACCCTTAATCCCTCTCCCTTGAAGGGAGAGGGTGAAAAGCGAAGTAAACTCTTGCCATTGCCAAGCGAGGTTCAGTTTGTTCCCGTTACGGAGGACGGCAGTGTGGGCAGAAAGGGATTGGTAAGCGAGATACTGTCTGATTTCTTGGATTGGGTTGACCAGATATATGCCTGTGGGCCGCTGGGTATGTATAAAGCAATGGCGGAACAAATGTCATTGCGAGCGCAGCGAAGCAATCTCAAATGTCAGGTTTCCCTGGAAGTAAGAATGGGTTGTGGCATAGGAGCTTGCTATGGGTGTAGTATAAATACCAAGAAGGGATTAAAGAAGGTGTGTCGTGATGGGCCAGTATTTCAATTAGACGATATTCTATGGGAGGAGGTGAAAATATGACCGTAGTAACTAAAGACATCACATTTCAAACAAAGGGGAATTGCGACATCATTGACATAACACCCCAGGTGGCAAAAAGGGTGGAGGAATCAGGAGTAAACGATGGCACGGTAACCCTATTTATATGTGGCTCAACAGCGGGCATAACCACTATTGAGTATGAACCAAGACTTCTCAGGGATTTCGAAGATATGTGGGATAGGGTAATACCTCAAAGCATTCCCTATGAGCACAATAAGACCTGGGGAGACGGGAATGGTCATTCTCATGTGCGTGCCTCCATGCTCGGGGCTTCACTGACCATACCCTTTGTAAATAAAAGGTTAACTTTGGGTACCTGGCAGCAGATAGTTTTCATCGATTTTGATAACCGCCCCAGGTCACGTAAAATGTTGCTCCAACTCATGGGTGAGTAGCAGGACATCATTTTATGCCATTGCCAGAATAAGGTGGGGGTGCCCCTCGCCATTACGGTTATATTTCGTAGGGTCGGGGCTTGTCCCCAACCAACTTCAATAAAATTCTAATATCTAAGCTCCAAATCCTAAACAAATTCAAATTTCCAAATCCAAATAGCAAAACTCACTTTGTTTTGAATTTTTGTTATTAGTGCTTTGATATTGTTTAGCATTTAGAATT
>JAUWHW010000042.1 GCA_030605665.1 Dehalococcoidia bacterium
GGCACCTCGATGTCGGCTTGTCGCATCCTGGGGCTGGAGAAGGTCCCAAGGGTTGGGCTGTTCGCCCATTAAAGCGGCACGTGAGCTGGGTTCAGACCGTCGTGAGACAGGTTGGTCTCTATCCGTCGTGGGCGTTTGAGATTTGAGGGGAGCTCTCCTCAGTACGAGAGGACCAGGAGGGACAGACCTCTGGTGTGCCAGTTGTTCCGCCAGGGGCAATGCTGGGTAGCTAAGTTTGGAAGGGATAAGTGCTGAAAGCATATAAGCGCGAAGCCCACCCCAAGATAAGATCTCCCACCGGTTTTATAGCCGGAGAAGGCCGCAAGAAGATTACTTGCTTGATAGGCAGCATGTGTAAGTGGAGTAATCCATTTAGCTAAGCTGTACTAATGGCCGAAGCCTTGACCTACATCAAGTTGAGCACAAAACCTTTTAACAGTCAGTTCTTATCGCGGGGTAGAGCAGTGGTAGCTCGTCGGGCTCATAACCCGGAGGTCGTTGGTTCAAATCCAACCCCCGCTACCAAAGGGAATATAGAAGGCAGGGTAGCTTTAAAAGTCATCTTGCCTTTTTGTTTGCATCACGCGAATCTTGAGATCCGCTCTTAGCTGGGTCGTCGGTAGCTCACACAAATGTCCTGATAATGAACAAAACGTCATGTTATTATCTCTTTGTCATCTGGGAAAGAAAGGGTTACAATCTTAGCAAAATTGGATACTCCAGAGTCTTTAAATAGGCTCTCGGCATCTGGGAAAGAGCATACCTATGTATAGGAGGAAAGCTTATGGGTAAGATTCTGATGGGTCCTCAAACGTTGATTTACCCCATGCCTGCACTCTTAGTGGGGGCAAATGTTGATGGTAAACCAAATTTTATGGTGGTTGCCTGGTGTGGTATTGCTAATGGTGAGCCGCCAATGATTTCTGTAGCCATACGGCATCATCGGTACACCCACAAAGGCATCAGACAAAACTTGACTTTTTCCGTTAACGTACCTTCCACTGAGATGGTAAGGGAAACAGATTACTGCGGCCTTACATCTGGCTCTAAAGTTAATAAAGTAGAGGCCTGTCAGTTTAAGGTGTTTTACGGCAAATTAGATAACGCCCCACTTATTGAGCAGTGCCCTATCAATCTGGAATGTAAGGTTGTGCATATCTTGGATTTGGGGAGTCATTCGCTTATTGTGGGTAGAATTGAGGAAACCCATATCTCAGAGAGCTGTCTCACCGATGGGAAGCCAGATATTAATAAAATTAAGCCTCTTACCTACGCTACAGCCCCAGATCGTCAATATCAAGCTCTTGGAGGGGTCATAGCTAAAGCATACAGTATCGGCAAGGAACTCAAAGCGAGATAACAAACGTTAAGAATGAGAAGAGGGTAACAAGAAGCCAGGTTGTTTGTTAAAGCCGAATGGTAAATTTATACCTGAGGGGTGTTGTTTTTGAATCGACTCTTAACTGGTTTTAGTCCATTGCATCCCACTTCTTGCTGCTCAAGATTCACCGTGTTATTAATATAAATGAATGCCACAAGTACATAGTAGAAACGGGCAGTGTACTTAGTGCAATAAGGAGGCTAAGGAAAAGGAATGAAGCATATTCAGAGAGCATCTTGGGGTTGGCTGGGTAAGAAATTAAGAGCGCAATTCGTCACGGGCATTCTCGTTGTTGTGCCAATTGGTGTCACCATATGGATATTTGTCTGGATCTTTGTTCGCCTCGACAATATACTGCAGCCTGTAATCAGGTCTATATGGGGGCACACGATTCCTGGCGTAGGCTTCGGTGTAACGATAGTATTGATTTATCTGGTTGGGGCCATAGCCAGTAACATCGTAGGAAGGAAGCTGATTCGTTATGGTGAATCCCTGTTGGCGAGGGTTCCAGTAGTTCGACAACTGCACGCCGGTATTAAACAAATCCTGGAAAGCTTCTCTGCACCGGGCAAAACTGGCTTTATGCAGGTGGTGCTTGTAGAATTCCCCAAGAAGGGCGCGAGGACTATAGGCTTTATCACTAACGAATCGTATGACAAGTCCGGCGAAAGATTGCTCAACATCTTCATACCCACCTCCCCTAATCCGACATCGGGCTTCCTGCAGATAATGCGGGAAGGTGAAATTATCCGGACTAATATTTCGGTTGATGATGCGTTAAAGATGGTCGTATCTGCTGGCAGGGTGTCACTCGAGGAGATTAGTGACAAGTTGTCTGTGAAGAGTTAAGCCACCGCACATGTTGAACATAAGTCCTACTCGGTGGACTTTGGATCCCTTGGCGAGAAGCTTGGCAAAGCTGAAGTTTGTATAGGGGTACACAAACCATCGAATTGTTACCCAGTGTCGTGTGTAAGAGGATAAGCATACCGTTTAAGAGTCATTTCCTAGCCTAAAAGGTGGCTTACACTGACCAAAGTACTATTGACATGGCTCTGTTGGTGCAGTAACAATAGGGAAAATTTGAAACCAAGAAGGAGGATATTATGGCAACAGCTTATTGTATGAAGTGTAGAAAGAAGGTGGAGATAAGGAATCCTAAGCAAATTACACTCAAGAATAACAGACCGGCAGTAGAAGGTATCTGCTCCGTTTGTGGCACAAAGGTATTCCGGATAGGGAAAGCCTGAGGTGCCTGAAAAATATTGAAATAAATATCGCCCAATTTAAAAACTGAAGAAAGGTGGAGGTCGTTGGTTCAAACCTAGCCCCCGCAATCAAAGAGATTAAAGGGCAAGTTTACTGACTTGCCCTTTTGTTTTTGGTTCTCTTTAATACAGCGTCCTTATATACCCTTGCCAGGCTCTTGCCGTGCTGGGGCATCTTGGCTCTTTCTTTTATCCTCCGTTTTTCTCTTCGTTTCTGCCTAGCTTCTTCCAAGAGTCACCACTTAACTTCGTAGGAGCCAAGGATAAAATCTAATTCTTCCAGGAGGGTGGAGGTTTTTTCTTTAGGGAGAGAGGTTTCGTCTATGTCAAGAATGATTTTTGTTTCGCCTTTGGGTGAGCCTACGATGTGTGCGGTGCCACACTCTTTCTTGTCTTTTGTTTTGAATACCATAGTGACGCGGGATTGCGTTGCGCCGCTGAGAAGGGGATAGGTTTGCAATTTGGACTCACCGGCTATAACTCCCTGTTTTTGCACCAAAGCTCGTATTTCATCACAAAGCATCTCAGGGTTTATACTCCTGTAGGTTTTCCTAATCTGAACTGTCATTTTATCCTCCTGCTAGATATTATAACACTTTTCTCTTTCTACTTATTCCGGTGCTCATCTGGTATAATCTTCCATAGCTAAGATGAAGAGGGAATTAATGAAAATATTGGCCTGCCCAGTGTGCAAAGGAGAATTGCAGCTTAATATAGATAAGCAGGAAGGGGAGGAGATCGTCACTGGGTCTTTGTATTGTCCCAAATGCCAATATTCCTATCCCATCATAGACGCAATTCCTAATTTGCTGTCGCCAAGCGAGCAGCAAGCTTAACTCAAGAGCTATAAGCCACTCCGCTTGTGGGGGATTCCCATACCTCGATACAGGCTAATGCCACTGGTGACTCTGAAAAACGGGGCTTAAGTCCATTATATATGGTGGCAGCAAGGTTTTCACAGGAAGGTTCAATTTTATCGAAAGGAGGCACATCGTTGAGGCAAGCGTGGTCAAATGGAGCTAAGGCTTCTCTCAGGTAGCGCTTTATTTGGGCAAAATCATAGGCTAAGCCAGCCTCATCGAGCTTTGTTGCCTTTAAACGTACTATCACTTTAAAACGGTGACCATGCAAATTTTCACATTTGCCATGATAATTTCTTAAATAGTGTGCAGCATCAAAATGCTCCTCTACAAATAGTTCATACATTGAAACCTCCTAGTGCCATTTCCGTACCCCACCATATCCTTCATAGCTGCTGGCTAACTCAGCAATGCTCTTGTCCAGCTCGGGGTGGATTAGTTCCGGGGCGATCTCGGATAGTGGTGCGAGGACAAAAGCTCGTTCTGCTAACCGAGGATGCGGGATAGTTAAATCTTGGGTTTTAATAATTTGGTTATCATAGAAAAGGATATCTATATCAATAGGGCGAGGTGCATTGGGAAAACTGGGCATCCTACCCATTTTATTTTCAATAACTTTGGCTAGATGGAGGAGTTCCCAGGGATTCAAATTGGTTGTAATACGGCATACCAGGTTAAGGAAAAATGGTTGTTCTTTATAGCCTACTGGCTCGGTTTCGTAAATAGACGAAGCTTTCTCTAAATTTACCTCCTGGGAAAGCAATGATAAAGCCCGAATCAGGTTTTTCTCTCGCTCTCCCAAGTTTGAACCAAGGCAAAGGTAAGCAGTAGGCAAATAATCACCACCTTCTGATAATGGCAGGGCCCATTTTTCAATTGCTATGATTGGACCATCATTGATTATAGCAGAGCAAACTATTAAAATAGCAGTCTAACAAAGCAATGAAAGAAGGGGAAATGGAAATTGAGGAAAAGATAGCTCAACTAAGAAAACTCAGGGAAGAAGCCAAAGCTGGAGGCGGGCCTAAACGCATTGAAGCACAGCATGCCAAGGGAAAATTAACTGCCAGAGAGCGGATCAATCTTCTTTTCGATGCAGGAACTTTTGAAGAAATTGACCCTTTTGTAACCCACCGCTGTACTGATTTTGGCATGGCAGAGCGGAAGTTTCTTGGTGATTCAGTGGTTACAGGCTGTGGCAAGATAAATAACCGGCTCACCTTTGCTTCTTTGCAGGACTTCACTGTTTTTGGCGGCTCATTATCAGAGGTAGCCTCTAAGAAAATTTGCAAGGTGCTGGATCTAACCGCCAGGAATAGTGTTCCTTTTGTTGCTGTGTTGGATTCTGGTGGGGCACGTATCCAGGAAGGAACTGATAGTCTTGAAGGCTATGGCGAGATTTTTACCAGAAACATTCTGTACTCAGGGGTCGTTCCTCAAATTTCGGTAGTAGTTGGTCCTACTGCTGGAGGCGCTGTTTATTCCCCTGCTCTCACTGACTTTTTTTTCATGGTTAAAGGCTTGGGGCAAAGTTATATCACTGGTCCTGAGATTGTTAAAGCAGTAACGGGAGAGGAAGTCAGCCTGGAGGAATTGGGTGGTGCCATGGTAAATGCCACCAAAAGTGGCAATTGTCACTTTGTATATGAAACTGAGGAGGAATGCTTCCAGCAGGTACGCAAATTATTGGACTTCTTTCCTCAAAGTTATAAGGAAAAGCCATCCTTCATAGATACTAACGATAACCCTAATCGCACAGATGAGGAATTGCTTCACATCGTTCCTGTTAACCCTGCTCAGCCGTATGATATGAAGAAGATTATTACAAAGGTGGTGGACAATGGTGAGTTTATGGAAGTGCAGCGAAGATTTGCTCGCAATTTTATTGTGGGCTTTGCTCGCCTGGGCGGGCAAAGCGTGGGCATTTTAGCTAATCAGCCTATGTATCTAGCTGGGGTTTTAGATATCGACGCCTGTGATAAAGCCGCCAGGTTTGTCCGTGTTTGTGATTGCTTCAACATCCCTTTAGTTACTTTTATTGATGTGCCGGGATATATGCCAGGAACAGATCAAGAATTCAGAGGCATTATCCGACATGGGTCAAAGCTTCTTTATGCCTATGCTGAGGCTACTGTGCCCAAGGTGAGCATAATCCTTCGCAAGGCTTATGGAGGAGCTTACATTGCTATGAACAGCAAGGGCTTACGAGGGGACGTTAACTACGCCTGGCCTACAGCGGAAATTGCTGTGATGGGTCCTGATGGGGCAGTTAATATTATTTATCGTGATGAAATCAAGAAATCGGCAAATCCGGAAGAAACAAGGCAGAAGTTAATTCAAGAATTCCGAGACAAATTTGCCAACCCTTACGTAGCGGCGACCAGGGGCTACATTGATGATGTCATTGACCCCCGGGAAACGCGTCCGAAGCTAATCAAGGTGCTGCAAGCATTGCAGAATAAGGACGTCTCCAATCCACCCAAGAAACATGGTAATATTCCTCTTTAAAAACCTCAAACCTTAAGAATACAAACTTGGGATGATATGAAGTAATTTGTCTATGGAGGTAATATGAATTTAGCTGGCAACAAAAATGTGGTGAAAATCACTGACCTCACCTTTCGTGATGGACATCAGTCCTTGCTAGCTACCCGGGTGCGGACTAAGGATCTGGAAGCTATTGCCCCGGAGATGGACAAAGCTGGATTCTGGTCTATGGAGATATGGGGAGGAGCTACCTTTGATGTTATGACGCGATTTCTGAATGAAGACCCCTGGAAGAGGATCCGCATCCTGAAGAAATTAATGCCTCATACAAAGCTTCAAATGTTACTTCGGGGGCAAAATCTGGTTGGCTACCGTAATTACGCTGATGATGTAGTTACTGCTTTTGTTCACCACGCCGCTGATTGCGGCATCGATGTTTTCCGTGTTTTCGATGCTGTTAATGATGAACGCAACTTTGAAACTGCCTTTAAAGCCATTAAAGACAGTGGCAAGCATATCCAGGGAGCATTGTGTTACTCTCTTACTGAACAGAAATTAGGTGGGCCTGTTTACAATATTGATTACTATGTTAATAAAGCTCTCATAATTCAAGATATGGGGGCAGACAGCCTGTGTATTAAGGATATGGCTGGGCTTATTGCCCCAGATGATGCTTGTGATTTAACTAAAGCCCTAAAGCAAGCCTTAAAAATACCTATTTGCCTTCATAGCCACTTTACCAGTGGCATGGCATGCATGAGTTACTTGAAAGCTATTGAAGCTGGTGTGGATATCATTGATACTTGTATCGCCCCTTTTGCCTTACGCACTGCCCATCCAGCAATAGAGCCGATTATAGTGGCTCTTCGTGGAACTCCTCGAGATACTGGATTTAAGCTGGAACTATTCCTTAAATTAGGTGAATATTTTGAATCCATAGCCCCTAAATACCGTGATTTTTTAGATACCACAAAGATGTCAGCGATTGATACCGGGGTGCTATGGCATCAAATTCCTGGGGGGATGTTTACTAATATGGTGGCTCAGCTAAGGGAGGCTGATGCTCTCCACAGACTGACGGAAGTTTATGCTGAGCTTCCACAAACACGGAGGGAATTGGGCTATCCGCCTCTGGTTACACCCACCAGCCAAATTGTGGGCACTCAGGCAATTAACAATGTCCTCTTTGGCAGATATAAAATTATTTCCCAGCAGGTTAAAGACTATGTCTATGGCCTTTATGGTAAGCCGCCAGCCCCCATCGACTCCGAGGTGCAAGAAATAATTCTCGAAGGTTATGAAAAGGGTAAGCAGCCAATCACTTGCCGGGCTGCTGATGTGCTGGAGCCTGAGTTAGATAAAGCTAAAGAAGCCACTAAAGGCATTGCTGAAGACATTGGTGATGTTCTTGCCTATGCCCTTTATCCTACTACTGGGATGAGGTTCCTGAGGTGGAAATATGGTTTAGAGGAACCACTGCCAGAGACAAAAGCGAAAACTCTGGAAGATATGAAACGAGAAGACGAACTCATAGCTATGGCTAAGGCTGGGAAGTTGGTGGAAGATGGGCCTGCCATCTCGCCTACAGTGGCTGAAGTACCGGTAAAGGCAGAAGAAAAAGAAAAGGAAGAAGCTGTGGAGGTGGGTGGTACTCCTTTGACGGCGCCAATGCCAGGCACAGTCATACGCTATTTAGTTAATGAGGGAGACGAAGTTGGAGCTGGTGATGGTATAGTTATTCTAGAGGCAATGAAGATGGAAAATGTTCTAGCTGCTCCTGGGGATGGCAAGGTTAGAGCCATGAACTTTAAGCCCGGCGATAGAGTAAATGCAAATGATGTACTGGCGATAATAGTTTAATTAGATGGGTAAGACTTTAGCCGAAAAAATTTTAACTGCCAAATCAAAAACCGACGCCAAAGCCGGGGATATTGTTATTGCCAATGTAGATTTAGCTTTTGTCCAGGATACTACTGGACCTTTGACGGTAAGGCAATTCAAAGAAAGCGGCTTTCGAAAAGTAGCTGAGCCACAGAATGCAGTGATTTTTCTTGACCACGCTGCCCCCAGCCCTGCCAGACAGCTTTCTAATGACCATATACTTCTGCGTCGCTTTGCCAGAGAAACGGGTTGCTATATTTATGAGGTAGGCGACGGAGTATGCCATCAGTTGATAGCTGAGCGCTTCTCTAAGCCAGGGGATATAATTGTTGGCGCTGACTCTCATACTGTCACTGCTGGTGCTTTAGGTGCTTTCGCTACTGGTATGGGTTCCAGCGATGTAGCAGTGGTTTTAGCCTTAGGTAAGACTTGGTTTCGCGTACCTGAAACTTTTTTCATCAATCTCAAAGGCATGTTTCCTAAAGGGGTTTATGCTAAGGACTTGATTTTATATCTCATAGGCCAAATGGGAGCTGATGGCGCTACCTATAAAGCTTTAGAATTTGGTGGTGAAGCTTTAGCCCATATTGCTATGTCGCAGCGGCTCACTATAGCTAACATGGCTGTGGAAGCCGGGGCTAAAGTTGGTTTATTCCCCGGTGATGGGGGCACTCAAGGATTCTTGACTGCTCAAGGCCGCAGCGATAGCTACAGGTCACTTTATCCTGATGCCGATGCGGATTATGAACGAGTCATATCTTTAAATATCGCTGAGCTTGAGCCGATGCTCTCCTTTCCTCATACTGTGGATAATGTTTCCCCGGTTAGTAAGGCAAAAGGGGTCAAAATCCAACAGGTATTCATCGGAACTTGTACCAATGGACGTCTTGAGGATTTAGCTATAGCTGCCAGCATTCTACAAGGCAAGAGGAGATTTCCTGATACCAGATTGCTTGTAGCACCAGCTTCGCGGCAGGTGCTTACTCAAGCCATAGATAATGGTTATATTCGGAGTCTAATTGAAGCTGGAGCAACTATTCTGCCTCCGGGTTGTGCTGCCTGTCTTGGTCTTCATCAGGGAGTATTGGGCGATGGCGAAGTTTGCCTTTCCACTGCCAACCGCAACTTTAAGGGGAGGATGGGTAATCCTGAAGCTATGATATACTTAGCTAGTCCAGCTACGGCTGCTGCTTCAGCTATAAGGGGTGAGATTGCTGACCCCAGGGAGGCTATGTAAAAGGAAAAATGCAAAAGGCAAAAATACGGAGCAAAAATTAAAAATGAAATCTTTTTGCACTTTGATTTGTCATTTTGATTTTTTATCTTTAACTTTTAATTTTCGGGAAGGGTGAAGATGTCTGACATAACACTCAAAGGCAAAGCTATTAAATTAGGTGATAATATTTCCACAGACCTTATCACTCCTGGCAGGTTTGCCCATTTAAGAAGCAATTTACCTGAGCTTGCCAAGCATGTCTTGGAAGATGCGGACCCTACATTTGTCTCCAGAGTAAAATCAGGTGACTTTCTAGTGGCTGGCAAAAACTTTGGATTAGGCTCGAGCCGAGAGCATGCTCCTGTAGTGATCAAAATGGCGGGGATAAGCGCTATCTTAGCTAGGTCGGTGGCTCGCATTTTCTTTAGAAATGCCATAAATCAAGGAATGCCTGTGTTGCTGTGTGACACTGATAAAATCAGTGATGGTGATGAACTGGAGATAGATTTAGCTTGTGGCATGGTTACCAACTTGACTTCTGGAGCCAAATTGAGCTGTGGCAAGGTACCACCACTAATGTCTGCTATTCTCGAAGAGGGTGGACTTATTCCCTATATACAAAAGCATAAGGATTTTGTCAGTGAGAGCTAAATTTCCTCTCCCCCCGGTAAAAATGTCATTGCGAGGAGCGAATGCAACGAGGCAATCTCCTCTCCCTTGATGGGAGAGGATTAAGGTGAGGGTGATGAACAAAGTGGTTCAGTCGCAGGTTTATGAGGATTATTATGAAGCATAAAGTGACTTTCATTCCTGGCGATGGTATAGGTCCTGAAGTATCTAAGGCAACCCAGAGGGCATTAGAAGCTACGGGAGTACAGTTTCAGTGGGATACTGCCATCATAGGAGGCCAGGCTCTAGACATGTTTGGCACACCTTTTCCTGAGAGTGCCTTGGAATCCATAAAGAGGAATAAGGTTGCTCTTAAGGGACCGGTGACCACTCCCATAGGTGGCGGCTTTAGAAGCGTTAACGTAACCTTGCGCCAGAAATTAGACCTTTATGCCGGTCTCCGTCCCTATAAAGCCTATTCTGGCATTCATACCCCCTACGAAAGTGTAGATATAGTCGTAGTCAGGGAGAACACTGAAGGCCTTTATTCAGGCATTGAATTTGCCAAGGATGGCTCAGGGACTGCGAAATTCTTGGAATTCGTTGCCCAAGCTACTGGAGAGAAGATAAAGAAGGATTCTGCAGTAAGCCTAAAAGTGATATCACAAACAGCGAGCAGGCGAATTGTCAAGTTTGCTTTTGAATATGCCAGGCAAAATGGCAGGAAGAAAGTAACGGTGTTTCATAAGGCTAACATACTTAAATTTTCTGATGGGCTTTTCCTGGATACCGCCCGTGAAGTAGCCAGGGAATACCTTGATATAGAGTTTACAGATGTAGTCATAGATGCAGCGTGTATGCAGCTAGTAAGAAAGCCGGAGCAATTTGATGTCCTTGTCTTGCCTAATTTCTATGGAGACTTTATTTCTGACTTGTGTGCTGGACTAGTTGGCGGCTTAGGAGTAGCTCCAGGAGCCAGTATAGGGGACGATATAGCTATTTTTGAGCCTGCTCATGGAAGTGCTCCTAAGTATGCTGGGAAAAACAAGGTTAACCCTATGGCAATGATGCTCTCCGGCGTAATGATGCTTCGCTATTTAGGAGAAAAGGATAGTGCTGAGAGACTAGAAAAGGCAATAGCTGAAGTCATCGCTGAAGGCAAGAATGTTACTTACGACTTGAAGCTTGACCCTCAAGATAATACTGCTGTAGGCACCAGCCAGGTAGCTGATGCAGTAATAGAGAAGCTGAAGGAAGCTAGGAAGTAATCTCATATTATGGAAAATCTTATTCTGTTTAAAATTGCCCAGTTTATCATTCTCCTTACCTTTGTTGTTTTTATTTCTGACCTTAGAAAGAAGAGGAGAATGACCCCTCTAATAAATGGTAAATTAACCCTTGCTATGAAGCTTTGTTATCCTATCCTATTTTGTATTTACGGATTTGTAATCGTCACCCTGGAATTGCTTTTGTTTTTGGACTTCGTTGCCCTTGCGGTGACCTCTCTTGGTACGCTTCTTGTGGTGAAAGCGAAAATAGACCTCGGAAGATATCACACTTGGGCGGGATATCACTTTAGGGCGACGAAGCTTGTAACAGAGGGAGTTTATGCCTTCCTCAGGCATCCCATTTACACAGGCGTTTATGTCTTCATTCTCGGAGGGCTTTCAACTGGAATCCTTCACGCGCCTTGGTTTTTGACCAATATCGGGCCAGCAGCTTTGGTTTATATGGTGGCCTTGGTTTATATAATGGCCTTGCTTCCTATAGTCGCTTCACAGGAAACTAAGCTTTTGGCACAAGAGTTTGGAGACGAATTCTTAAAATATCAAGAGCAAGTTCATGCCTTTTTGCCCCTGCGAAAGTTTAAAGGATGAACGCTCAAATTGGCAGAAAACAACACAAACGGGGAAAAGTTACTGTGGGTACCAGCCAGGTAGCCGATGCAGTGATAGGAGAGCTGAAGGAAGCTAGGAAGTAATCTCAACCAGAGAGCAAGTTGGACTAGGCGAATTCAGAGTTTGTCTATATGGATGCATATACAATTGGCTTCAGGGTACAAATTTATAAAAGTTTATAAAGGAGGCATGATATATAGAGTGTGCTATGGAGCAGGTTGAAGTGGATAGAATTTATAGAAATATGCCTCTGGAAGAAATTCCTTGGAATATTGAGACTCCTCCAGACACTTTAGTTGAGTTGGTCGAGAGTGGAAAAGTGAAACCCTGCAGAGCTATTGATTTGGGTTGTGGTGTTGGCAATTATGCTACTTATCTTGCCAATATGGGATTTGATGTTACAGGAGTTGATATTTCCCCATCGGCTATAAAGACTGCCAAAGAAAATGCAGAGAAGAGAGGAGTTAAGTGCAAATTTCTCGTCGCAGATGTTCTCGGTGTTTTGGATGAAGTTAGGGAAACCTTTGACTTTGCTTATGACTGGCAGTTGTTGTATCATATATTCCCGGAGAAAAGGAAGAAATACGTTGAAAATGTCTATAGAATACTTAATCCGAGAGGGAAGTATCTTTCTGTTTGTTTCAACGAGAAGGATTCTCTGTTTGGCGGCTCAGGAAAGCACAGAGAAACTTCTCTGGGCACTATTTTGTATTTTTCCTCTGAAGATGAGCTTAGAGAGCTTTTTGAGCTGTCCTTCAACATAAAAGAATTAAAAACAATAGAAATCAGTGGCAAATTTGGGTCTCATCTTGCAAACTATGCTTTTATGGCAAGAAAATGAAAATAACCAAACAACTGTTGGAATTTTATCGGAGTTTGTGTGGTAGTACCCCTTCCTTGACTATATTCACTACGTTCGCTGCATATAACAGCGGATATACAGCTTCGCTGTGCTACATCCAAATTCCCTTCGGCAACTTCTTTTACAGCGAAGATGTTAGGCCACATTAGGCTTCGGAGCGGTGGGAGCAGTTAAAAGACAATGAAGAGAAGAAAAGATTGGTAGGAGGGCATAGGTATCATGGAAGGCCTTATTCTGTTTAAGATTGCCCAATTTATCATTCTCTTTACCTCTGTTGCCTTTGTTTCTGACCTTAGAAAGAAGGGAGTGACCCCTCGGATATGGTATTTATTGAGGTAAGCCCAAAGGAGACAGAGCCCCTGGCTGAACCTTGGAGTGCCTGTAATACTCTTAAATCAGCAGTGCGTGGTTCAGCTAATAAACATGCTTACAATAGGGGTTGCAGTGGCTCCATTCTATTGTTATGATGGGCGAGGAGAAGGTCGGCAGATTCTGTTATGGAGGAAAAATAGTTGAACGTGGCAAAGTGGGAATATGGAGTATCTCTTAGATGAAGAGAAAGCTAGTTTGCATCCCTCCACTACTAACTGCTGGTATTATTCTTGGCTATCTGTTCTTTGCGGGCTGGCTTCTAGGTTTGCTGCTAACCAAATACATGGCCGGTAAAACAAGTGGAAAACCGGGTAGAATAAAATCGATTGTCATTCCTTTTGGAAATTACAAGATTCACTTTCATCATTGGCTTATCTCTTCAGGGATAATAATTCTTAGTCTGATAATAAACGTCCGCTTTTTGGCTTCGGCAATATCCTATGGAGTTTTAAGTGGCTCAGTTTTCCAGGGTATTTACTATTACAGTGATTGGCATAGAATCCTGATTACCAGGAGACATCAAAATATTGAGAATATAATTGACCGCTTCAAGTCTAAGAAATAAAAGGGAGGCAAAGAGCACAACTGGGGACTTTCCTCATAATTTCATCTACTTCTTTTGGTGCTGGAATAACAACCGTGCCTGCTCCCCATCTTTTACTCATCTTATCCGTAATTTCTTCTACTTTCGGCAGACCTTTACTATCCGCCAACTTCTCCTGCCAGGATCTACGTGGCTTAGATTTATTGCTCATCTTTTTACCTCCACACTCATAATTAGATTAAGGCAGTTGTGAAACGCTAGATTGGAGCTAAAGAATGCTAGCAAGTAATCGAATAAAAATCCAAATAGCTGGTCATTGTTTCAAACATTGCTCTTCAGTGCTGAATATGTGTGACTGTGAGAACTCGCCGCTGGCCTCTACTAAAGCTGTGGAGGGTGAGCTACACAATTTGGACAATTGTGCAATAAGGTAACAAAACAAGCATCTGTTTAATCGGACAGAAAAAAGAGGATAGCATTATCCTTAGCTAGTGGCGCTATATTGAATTTAGGATTGCAATTATCCCATCGTCTATTGCCATTTCCATGTCTTAGCATTAATGTATTAGTTCGGGCAATGAGCTAATATAAGGTTCTATTACAGCGATCTTCCCTCTTTTGCCCGGCGAGCCAAGAAATCAAAAGAGAAAGACGGGAGTCGCGTACAGTGGTTAATGAGTAGTTCTACGAATTCAGCAGTCCATCGCTCTGAAGCTTCTGTGTCGGCTAAGGCTTGAAGGATCGCTGGCGAGGACGGCTTTCCATGGCGCCGGCGAAGTCGCTCATACTCAACAAGGAGCCAGCGAGGATACGGACCGCACAGTGCGACGGCAAAATATCCTTTATCAGCCAAGCTATGTGGTGCTATGGCGTCTAGATCCTCTTCTGTAGGTGACCGGGCACGGGATCCGTGCATATCTGCCTCAACCTCTATACGCACGAGGCCTCTTTCAATCTCTGCCACGATGTCAGGATGGCCTTGGCTGTTTATCTGCAACACCCGGGCTCCAAGCCGCAATAGAACGTGGGCAGCCAGCCCCTGAATACGAAAACCGAGCTCACTAGGCCCTATAGCCCCCTTTAACTTTTCTAAGCACTTGCCTGCCTCCCAGTGTCTAGTGTCCTCCACCATCTGCTATCTCCAGAATGGGGCCTTCCTGTCGTGAGAACCCGGTTACACGTACTACTCCATACTCATCGGAGTCAAAATACTCCGGAAGCAAGCGCTGAAAGTGGTCAACCTCATGGCTTGCCACAACGAGCTGGACGTGCTTCCCAAGTTCAGCTAATTTGGCAACAAGAACATCGATGTGATGGGTATCGAATGACTGAGTTGGGTCATCCAGCAGAAGCAGGTAAACTTCAAACGGCACATCAGTAAGCTCTGAGAACGCAAAGTAGGGAACCAACTCCAATGCGTTGAGAGCTTGGCCGTTGAGAACTTGGGAAGGCAGCCATCCCGGAAGAGGAGCGTCATCTGAAGCAACGCGCATCTCCAACTTTGGTAGGCTGGATTCATCGATAAATACCCGATTGTATGCGGGATGCTCTGTGAGGGTTCCGAAGGCCTCGGTTAACTTTTCATTGATCCCTGGGAGATCACTCTTCAGCGTATTGTTCAGTGCGGCCTTCAGCGCATCCGTAATTGTCCTTACGCTATCCCCAAAAAGAGTCAGGACCTTGAGTTGCTCTTCCACACGTTTGACCTGCTGCTGTTGTTTTTGGAGTTCAAGAAGCCGTTCCTGAATTCCATAGAACCATATCTCCTCCTGAAGTCTGTCCAATCTGCGCTTCCATTCTTGCTGAAGTTCGGTTGCCTCCCGCAACCGCTTTTCTAGTATCGTCTTGGTGCTATCCAATTGGGTGATATGCTTTTGGAGAGCAGAGCTAGTGTCTTGATTCTTAGAATCGGGGCCCAAGAACTGCAGTATCCTTCCCTTTAGCTGCTCCCATTCTTGTTGCAAGGAAGCACTCCTCTCATGCAGCTTATTGAGGTGCTCGGCTTGGCGTGATGCCTCCTCGTGTTGATTCCTTAGGGCATCCCTCTTAGCGATGATTTCTACCTCTCGAGAAGAAGCTTGCTCTATTCTTTTATCAAGGTTGCCACGAAGGTCTCCAGCTTGTGGCTCTTGTTCACACACCGGGCAATGCTGCCTTACAGAATCCTGCAAGTGATGTTCAAGCCAAATACGAGCCTTCTTTTGAAGGTCATGGAGAAGTGCAGTTTCCTCTACTTGTTGTTCAACATTTTCTATGGCTTTGGCGAGCATGTCAAGGGTCTCACCTGCTAATGCTCTTGCTAAGCTTTGCTCTGTAGATGTAGATTCACTCTCGACCTGTTCGATCTGCCAGGTTAGGTTAGTTGATTCCGCAGAAAGGGACTGTCCCTGTTTCAGTTTCTCTTCAGTTTCACGAAGTGCAGCTTCTGCCTCACTCGTTTTGGCACGGCTAGCGCTTTCAAAAAGAGTCTCTACTTCGGTAATGAGAAAACCAAGCTCCAGTCCCGATGGTGGAATTGACTCGGAGGGCACAATAGCAGCGAGTTCCTTGATGAATTCCTCGATCCTACTAGTAGTGTCTGCTTGGGTTGGTACACTCCCTCCACCCCAAGGTGGATTCTCTATGACGCGGCGCCGTTGCTCGGTCAGCCGACTTAACTCCAACTCGATATTGTTTCTTGCATCATCGACCTTCTCAGCCAGCTCTCTCTCTGTGTTCTCCTGTACTTCCATAAACTGCTCGAACCGGATTATGGCAGCTCGGACGTCAGTTAAGCCAAGGTACGAATAAATTGTCCGTTCGAATGCTGAAATGTCCTCGGCTAGTCTACGAAGAGGTGCACTCTGGGCAGCATAAATCATGTGCGCGCCTTCACCGGCGGGCGCTGATTCAAGCTGTGGCAACACCTCCCTTAAGAGGTGGGACTGGCCGAACTTATCTACGATGTCAGCATCGGAGCCGCCGCTTACTCCTCTAATTAGCGTGCGTTTCAAAGTCCACTCCCCATCTCCTCGCTCCAACAAGAGTTCGACACGGCAACTGCCCGCGTATCCTTGATTGGATACAACTTCACCAGGACGCCGGGTCGACCCGAAGAGCCCCCAGCGTATCCCTTCGATGATGCTTGATTTACCGTAGGCGTTAGGGCCCAAAATGAAAACGTGTCTACCATTCACAGGTATGGCTTTGCTTGCTGTGAAGCCTTTGAACCCTTCAACCTTAATTTGCTGTAGTCTAAACCCCCTGTCGTTCATTGTTCTACCCTCCTTGACCTTCGCCTAGCCATTGTAGAGCTCGCCGAGTCTGCTCTTCCATTCTTGTTAATTCACTGTCTAGATAGGCACGACAGGCATCCGGCCCACCACCATCACGTGTTAGTTCGCTCCTCAATCGGTACCATAGTTCACGTACATCCTGATCCTCTATACTCTTGGTAACCTCTGAGTAAACATCCTGAGTCATGTTTTTTTGTTTTCCCTCCATTTAAAACCTCCAAGGCTATGTACTAGTACAATATGCCGATAAATAAAATGACTCCACACACATTCTATTCTGAAATACAATATCAATCAAGGTAACCTTAGAATAGTAAATTATCTTTGTCAGCGTGCATATAGAGACAGCAATCGGTTACACATTACGCTATTTTGTGCAACATTTGGCAATATAAGGTTATGGAGGGCAAACTATAACAGCAGGATATATGATTAGTGGCTTGTAACAAATAGAAAGGTGAGCAGTGCAGCGATGCTTTTGGCATCACAGATTTCGCCTGAGGCGATAAGTTGAGGTATTTGATTTGTGGGGACTTGGACTAGCTCTATGCCTTCAGTATCTTCAGCCGTTAGGCGGCTGGGCACAAGGTCGCTAGCCAGGTAGCAGTATAGATATTCCGTGCCATAGCCTGGAATAGCGTAAAATCCTCCCAATTTCTTTATTTTCCTGGGCAGATAGCCGATTTCCTCCTGCAATTCGCGGCGGACACAGTCAACAGGTTCCTCACCAGCATCTATGCCTCCGGCAGGCACTTCTAATAGAAACTTGCCTACTGGGTAGCGGAATTGGCGAACCAAAAGCACATTGTCCTGGTCATCGAGCACTACCACAGCTACACAGTCACTATGTTCCACTACTTCCCGGGTGACTTTTTTACCATTGGGCTTCTCCACGGTGTCCAGGCGCAAATTTACTGCCCCACCGCGATAAATCTGCTGGCTAGATAGTTTTTTCTCTGGTAACATAACTCTCCTTTCGAGGCTGCTTTATTTCCCACTTGCGGAGTTTATCCTGAGCGAGATTCTTCAGTCGCTTCGCTCCCTCAGAATGACAAGAAGCGAAGAGCTCAGGGCTTCGACTCCTCGCAATGACATTTTTACCAGGGGAGAGGGAATTCAGCTCGCAATGACATTAGACATGGCAAATAAGAGCTGATGCATCGCAGTTAGGGAATTTGGGACAGCGATAGCATTCTCCCCATACCTTGCGTGGCAATTCCATTTTATCCACCAAATGAAACCCTTGCTTCTCGAAGAAAGATGGTCTGCGGGTAAGGCAATAAACAGTAGCTATGCCTAACTTCTTAGCCGCACCGAGGCAAGCCTGGACCAGCGAAGAACCGACTCCCTGGTGCTGTTCTGGCTCGGCGGTAGCCAATGACCTTATTTCAGCTAAATCAAGCCAGTTTATATGCAATGCTGCACAAGCAATAACTTGATTTCCCTCCCTAACTACAAAATAGTCTCTAATATTCTCGCAAATCTCGCTTAAGGCACGAGGTAATATGTCCTCATCTTGACCGGCAAAGTGATTGATTAATTGCTGTATTGAGGTGGCATCGCTTATTTTTGCCTTCTCAACCTTCATGTTTTTACCTCTCTCCCAACTTCTGCCACAGCGAGCTATAGAAGTATTTTGGCTGACGGATTTTCAGGAAACGAGCTACATAAGGGCTGAGTTTTAGCCTAACATTTTGTTCACTGGATAGGGGTATATCAACCTGCCCGTCAAGGCTAAGTATAGCTTTATCTCCGCTAGCAACCTTTAAATCGACTATACTTTGTGGCGGCAGGACCAGAGTATGGCTCAGCCCAAGATGGCAGGATATTGGCTGAAGGATTATTTCCTTGGATTGTGGGTGAAGAATCGGGCCGCCAGCTGCTAGTGAATAGCCAGTACTGCCGGTAGCTGTGGCTATAATAACTCCGTCAGCCCTATAGGTGGCTAACATCTCGCCGTCAATTTCTGCCTTTATGTTGATCAAGCGAACAGCAGTACTTCGCACTACCACATCATTCAAGGCGTGGAAACTTTTATCTTCAAGTCGAGCTTCAAGCATAGCTCTCTCCTCAATCCAGCCAGCACCTTCAAGCAGATGGGGTAAGTTTGATGAAGCTTCGTCAGAGGTTAGCTCAGTAATGAAACCTAGCCTGCCTAGATTTATGCCCAGTATGGGCACATTTGCGGGAGCTGAGATGCGAGCAGTGTGAAGGATAGTGCCATCACCACCAATGCTCAATATTAAATCTGAGCCAGTTACCTGGTGCTTAGCCTTGTCTTCCTCCCAAGCTGAGCATTGCCACGAAGAGACTCCTTGGGTAGATAGTAACTCTTCCAACTTGTTAGCTACTTCTCGGGCCTTTTCTAGTCGAGGGTGATATAGAATACCAACTTGCTTCACGAGCCTCAATTCTAGCATATCCGTGGTAATAGCTCTCCAGAGAGCATATCAACAATTCGAGAGTGACCCAGCTTTGTGCGCATGATTACCCTTCCAGGATGGTCATTGGTTACCTCACCAATGATGGCTGCGTCTCTTCCATAGCTATTTTGCTTCATTTGAGTCAAAATTTTATCAGCGTCGTCCGGTTCGACTATAGCTACCAGCTTACCCTCATTGGCTACATAAGTAGGGTCGAAGCCTAAAAGCTCACAGGCAGCCTTAACCCCTTCCTTTATGGGTATCTTATCCTCCTCTATCATGATACCTGCATTTGATTGTCGCGCAAACTCGTTAAGCGTGGTAGCTAGCCCACCTCTGGTAGGATCACGGAGGCAATGGATTCTTGGTGACGACTCCAGCATTTGAGCTACCAATTTGTTTAATGGAGCACAATCGCTCTCCACAGGTGTGGAGAACTTTAATCCCTCACGCTGACTCATTACAGCTATGCCATGGTCGCCGATAGTGCCACTCAGGATAATTTTATCTCCAGCTTTGGCGTTAACTCCTGAAATATCAATTCCGAGAGGGATTACTCCTATCCCTGAGGTGTTGATAAATAGCTTATCAGCCTGTCCCTGGTTTACTACTTTGGTATCCCCGGTGATTATATTTACTTCAGCCTCTTCAGCGGCTGCCTTTATTGACCTGACTACGCGGTCAAGTTCGCTTAAGGAGAAGCCCTCTTCTACAATCAGGGACAAGCTTAAGTATAGAGGCTTTGCTCCGTTCATAGACAAGTCATTAACCGTGCCACAAACAGCCAGCTTACCTATATCTCCCCCAGGAAAGAAAATAGGGCTGACCACATAGCTATCGGTGGTAAAGGCAAGATGCCCACTAGCTTCAAAAATAGCTGAATCATCTAATCGATTTAATATAGGATTAGCCAGGGAGGGAAGTAACCTTTTCTGAATCAGGTCATGACTGAGTTTGCCACCGCTGCCGTGGGCCAAAAGGATAATATCATTCATAGCTCATCCCATATTTATAATAAGCAGCGCAAGCGCCTTCGTTGGAGACCATGCAAGGACCTATAGGTTTCTCCGGAGTGCAAACCTTGCCGAAAAGCTTACACTCAGGAGGTGTAGCTATACCACGGAGTATGTCGCCACAACGACACCCTTCAGGCTCCCTGACAGGTTTTAAGTTTAGCTGAAAGGTAGTGTCAGCATCAAAATGCTCATATTCTTGTTTAATCCTTAGGCCGCTTTGTGCTACAACGCCAATTCCCCGCCAGTTAGCTCCATCAATTTTAAAAACCTCATGCATTAATTCTAAGGCTTTCTTATTGCCTTGAGGCTTTACTCCACGCCGATAGGCTATTTCCACTCTTGGCTGGCCACTTTCAATTTGCTTCACTAGCTTATCTACGCATAGCAAAATATCTAAAGGTTCAAAGCCCGAGATAACACAGCTAATACTGTAATTCGTGGGGATAAATTCATAGGGATAAGAGCCAATTATGACGCTGACATGTCCGGGGCAGATAATGCCATCTAGCTTCACCTCGCCAAGCTCCAGCAGCGCCTTCATCACCGGCGGAGTTAACCTGAGCAGGGAAAGGACATAAAAATTCTCTATACCTTCTTTCTGTGCTTTAATAATAGAGGCAGCTATGGTGGGTGCCGTGGTTTCAAAGCCGATGCCGATGAAGATGACCGACTTTTTTGGGTTAGCTTTGGCTATTTCCACAGCGTCCATAGCGGAATAGACAACTCGTATAGCTGCTCCCTCAGCCCTTGCTTGTTGCAAGCTGGAGTAGCTACCAGGAACCCTTACCATGTCTCCGAAGGTGGTGATGATGACCCCGGGTAAATGAGCCATAGCAATAGCTTTATCTAAATCAGCAGTTGCAGTAACACACACAGGGCAGCCTGGTCCTGACCTCATTTCTACCGTTTTGGGAACTAATTGACGAATGCCGTATCTCATTATGGCATGAGTATGCCCACCGCAGAACTCCATTAGCCTGACTGGCTTCGTGGAACTCTTAGCGAGCCTAGTGGCTAGCTTTCTGGCTAGCTCACTATTTTGATACTCATCAATGAACTTCACTAAGGCTTGCTATTTCCTCCAGGAGCTTTAAGGTCTCCCTGGCTTCGGCTTCATCCACAATGCCTATGGCATAACCTGTGTGGAGCAACACATAATCCCCCACTTTTACTTCCGGGGTCAAGGCAATGCTAACTCGACGCCTTACTCCAGCGATTTCTGTTTCTGCTTCGTCACCTTCTATGGAGACAACCCTTACTGGCACTGCGAGACACATAACTTTAGCCATTTTAGTTAATCCTATCAAGCAATACAACTGATTGTACTTGTTCATATTATTAGGGGCATATAGCTTACTCTCATTGCTATTGCATCCCTTTCACGTCATTGCGAGCTAA
>JAUWHW010000048.1 GCA_030605665.1 Dehalococcoidia bacterium
GCTGCGCCGCTTTGGCGAGCCAGAAGAAGTGGCAGAGCTGGTGGCTTTCTTAGCTAGCGATAGAGCTAGCTATATCACAGGACAGGTTATCAGTATAGACGGCGGCATATAGGCCTCAATTAGTCGCTGCTGCAGAATTAAAGCTCCATAAAATCCTGGTGTGAATATTGTCCTTCTACCTGGTCTCCTTCGTTGCATTTGCTTTATAGCAGGCAATATATCGTGCTGTGATATATTGACAGGAAAATATAATTAAAACTAATTCGCAAAGTTTTAGAGGTAAATATGAATATCAAACAAATGCTGGAGAGAATGGCCAGAGAAGTGCCACAAAAAAACAGCTATTGTCCTTGGCTCTCGGAGAGTTAGCTGCCAGGAATTGGATGAGGCTTCTAACAGAGTAGCTAATACCCTTATAGAGCTAGGCATGAGTAAAGGAGACCATGTAGCTATTTTATAATGTCCTATGGCCCGGAGTGGCTTATTAACTACTTTGGAGTTATTAAAGCTGGTGGCATAACTATAATTCTTAACTCTATGCTTAAAGCGCCTGAACTCAGCTCCTTATTGCGTGACTCTGATTCTAAGCTATTAATTAACTGAGAAAAGTTTTTCTCAAATGTTATCCTCGGCTTTGCCCACCCTACCTTTATTGAAGCATGTTATGGAGGTTGATAGGGCAAATCCCTACACTTTTTGTAGTGTCCAAGAAAGGGCAGGATGTTACTGCAAAGGAAATAGGCAGTTTTTGCCGTCAAAGCCTGGCTAATTATAAGTTGCCTCATAAAATCGAGTTTATAGACAGCATACCCAAGACCGGCTCAGGGAAAATTGCCCGGAGTAGTTCAAAGAAGGAAAGACAGTCCAGAAATGAGGCAAAAATATGGGCGCCGGCAATATTCTGATCTAGTTCAAATAGATAGTGGACACCTCAGATAGCCTTTTATGCCATTGCGAGAATAAGGCGGGGATGAACCCCGCCACTACGGGTTACATCTCGTAGGGTCGGGGCTTGTCCCCGACCGAGCTATGGTGGGTGGCGGCTTGGAGATTACGGAACCTGTTCCGAGTTTGCTCGGATTACCCTCGTAAAGACAAGGCAAGGGTTGGTAATGTGTCACCAATCATATGGACGAGTACATATTCTTGAAAGGTTTAAAAAGTTAAGGTACACAAAGTACCAGGTTTACCAAGCCTTGCTTAATAGGGCAGCTCAGCGTCGTGTAGGTACAGGGTAGAATATCCTACTGCTGGTTAGGTCATTCAAGAAATCTTTGAGCCCAGCTACATATTCATCTACTTCACGGCGATCGAATCTCACCGCTTTGTCAGCTATTTTTTGGCAATAATCGCAACGAGCACATCCGGAGAGGCAATCCTGCTTCTTAAAGAAATCAATAAAACCTTCTAGAGCCTGGTTATCAATGTAAACTTTGGGCGGCAATGCTGTTTTAGTAAATTGTGCGCCGGGTAAAGCGGGGCTAGCACACTTAGTTATGGGATCAAGAGCATTCAATATATCATATAGGTTTCCTTGATGCTGACGTGATGAATATGCCGCGGCGGCATTTAAAATCCACTCAGTGGACATTGCTCTCCCACTGATTTTAAAGAAATCGATGCCTATTTCCTCATAAACGGGTATGTCCTCAGGTCTTATCCAGCGGGCCTTGATAATTTGGGAGGTATCACAGAGTCTGTCTATGGTACAACGAAGCACACAGTAGTCCATGTGGAAGCCATTAAGCGGATTATAGCTTTGACTAGCATGCCCCAGAGTATTGTAGTGATAGTATTCGTAGGGGCAGTGGAATAAACAGAGATTATTCAGTAATACATTGAGATCGCACTTTACGGCACTTTTAATAGCCTGGAGTAGTTTGAAATCTCGATTTATGTTGAAGTCCAGGGTAATGGAATCAGCGCCCAGCGATTCAAACAATTGAGCTCTAGCCACGCTGTTCACCTTAGCTATAGTTGATACCCTTACATTAAGGTGCGGGAATTGCTTTTTTATCAACTCCAGCAAATATGGAATAGTCACCGTAACACTACCTACGCCAGCGCTGCTGACCCACTCCAGATGTTCTAGCAACTCCCGATGGGCAGCCTCATCCCATTCCATGTTGTTCATACATGGAGCGTTCAGGAGATAATCAAAGGTTAAACCCCTGGAATGAACTAGCTTGATATACTCTTCTGCCTGTTTTCTTGTCATTTTAGGGATATCAGGTCCCGCTCCACCACTACCTATCATTGATGTGGGCAAAACACCATATATCTGGATATCTGCCCCCATCTTACTTAACGGCGCTATCAGGCCCTCATCCCAATTAGTTGGTGCTAATAAGCGCATATTATTTCACTGGTTGCCGATGTTAACATGGATTATAGGAAATTTACAATAGTTGCCCTTGCCCTTTCGTACTGTTGGAGGAATAATATATGGAGCTGCAATATATTATATACATGTTATTATATATGAAAAAAGATTGTCAATACTGCCCTATCAAGCATTGACACGAGCGCTATACTTTTGGCAAATATCTCCTGGGGGTAAAGATGGATATTATACAGATGCTAGAGAAAACTGCTAGTGAAGTGCCACAAAAAACAGCCATCATTCTTGGTTCTCAGAAGGTTACCTATGGGGAATTGGAGGAAGCTTCTAACAGGGTGGCTAACGCTCTTACATGGCTAGGGATAGAGAAGAGTGACCATATAGCCGTTTTAATGTCTCATAGCCCTGAGTGGGTCATCAATTATTTCGGAGTTATTAAGGCTGGCGGCATAGCCGTGCTCCTGAGCTCCATGCTTAAAGCACCTGAGCTTGGCTCTTTATTGCGTGATTCCGATGCCAAAATCCTGATAACGGAAAGGAAAATCTCCCAGATACTGTCCCCGGTTTTGCCTGATATCCCCTTGCTAAAGCAGGTTATTGAAATTGACGGAGATTCTTATAAGAGGATGGTAGCTAGTAGCCTTTCCACCTCACCAGCCATTGATATAAGAGACAATGATGAGGTTACTATCATCTACACCTCCGGCGTGTTGGGAAGACAAAAGGGTGTAGTGCATACTCACGCTTCACTTATGGGGACTCCCAACATAGTTTCCGCAGGCATAGGGCGCAGCAGAGAAGACGTGGTCATAGATCCAGTTCCTTTCTTCTATCTTCTAGGATTAGGCGAAGTCCTTTTTGGTTCCATTATAAAGGGGTCCACTGTAGTAATCATTCCTCATTTCACACCCAGAGCTGTTTTAGAGCTTATAGAAAAAGAGCGAGGAAGCATCCTTTTTGGGGTTCCGGCCATGCATAATGCTTTAGCTATGTTACGGGATGAGGTTATCAAAAGCTATGACTTTAGTTCCTTGAGAGTGGCCTCTACCGCTGGGGCGAAATCCTCTCCCCACCTTATGAAGATGCTGGAGGATAAATTCAATTTAACTCTCTGTGAGACCTACGGTCTTTCAGAACTTTCCGTTGTTTCTATGAGCACCTTAGATAATCATAAACTGGGGACGGTGGGCAAGCCGATTTGCGACCTCAAGGTAGTAGATGATAGTAGCGAGGAGGTTGCTCGGGGTGAGATAGGGGAGGCTGTCTTCAAAGCCCCCTGGGTGATGAAGGGATACTATAAGGCGCCTGATCTCACGGCTGAGGTTCTCAAAGATGGTTGGTTTCATACCGGAGATTTGATTAAGATGGATGAAGATGGTTACCTCGAATATGTAGAGAAGAAATCTTTCATAATAGTGACCCCCTCTGGGCTTAAAATTTCCCCCTGGGAAGTCGAGGATGTGCTTTTGAGGCATCCCAGCGTGGCTGAAGTAGCTTATGTAGCAGTTAAAAATGTACAGGGTGGGCAGATTCCTACAGCTTTTATAGTACTTAAGGAAGGACAAAGTGCCACTGCAGAGGAAATGGCCAGTTTTTGCTGCCAAAATTTGGCTGACTTTAAGTTGCCTAAGAGCTTTGAGTTTGTGGATAGCATACCCAAGACTAGCTCGGGGAAAATTGATAGACGACGACTCAAAGAGGGGACGTAATTCCAGAATTAGCTTGAACTAGAGCGTTGAGACTAGTAATGCCTGATTTTGGTTATTTGACTTCCAACCAGGTATTGACAATAGTGAACCCATTTGCTAGCGTTGCTTGTTTAGCTTTATGCATCCAGTCCTTAATCATGAAGGAAGCATAATTTGAAAATACTCTTTGTTTATCCACAATATCCAGATACCTTCTGGAGTTTTAAGTACGCTTTAAGATTCATTTCAAAAAAGGCTGCTTTCCCTCCTTTGGGATTACTAACTGTAGCTGCCATGCTTCCTAATGAGTGGCAGAAAAAGCTTGTGGATATGAACACAACAACCTTAACCGATGAAAACATTAAATGGGCTGATTATGTATTTATCAGTGCTATGATTGTGCAAAAAGAATCGGTGAAGGAAGTTATTGCCAAATCTAAGAAATTCAATGCTAAAATAGTTGCCGGTGGCCCCCTTTTTACCACTGGACATGAACAGTTTGATTTTGGTGATGTAGACCATTTTGTGCTTGGTGAGGCCGAAGCTATACTTCCACTCTTCTTAGAAGACTTACAGAAGGAACGTGCTCAACATATTTACACCTCCAACGAGCACCCTGACATAACAAAAACGCCTATCCCGCTTTGGGAACTTATTGACATGAAAAAATATGCTGAAATGAATGTCCAGTATTCTCGAGGCTGTCCTTTCAATTGTGAATTTTGTGATATTATCATCTTAAACGGACACAGGCCACGGACAAAGGATAAAGACCAGCTAGTAGCTGAACTTGAGGCATTATATCGTCAAGGATGGAAGGATGGCGTATTTATTGTTGATGATAATTTTATAGGAAATAAGAAGAAGTTAAAGGCAGAAACGCTACCAGCGATGATTAGATGGTCCCAGGAGAGAAAATACCCCTTTTGGTTTTCTACGGAGGCATCTATAAATCTTGCTGACGATGAAGAGCTAATGCAATTGATGACCAAAGCAGGGTTTAACACAGTATTTATTGGCATTGAAACCCCAAATGAGGAGAGCCTAGTCAGCTGTAGCAAGTTTCAAAATGTGAATCGTGATCTGATAGCTTCAGTTAAGAAGATTCAAAACTATGGACTACAGGTACAAGGGGGTTTTATTGTTGGCTTTGACAGCGATCCACTTTCAATTTTTAAAAGTCAAATCAATTTCATTCAGAGGAGTGGAATCGTTACTGCAATGGTTGGCTTGCTAAATGCTCCTCCTGGCACAAGACTATACCAACGACTGAAAAGGGAAAACCGTTTATTGCCTGGCGGTTCTGGCGACAATACAGATGGTACAATCAACTTCGTCCCTAAGATGAACTATGAAACTCTCATCAATGGCTATAAGAATATCGTAAAGACAATTTATGCATCCAGACAGCATTACGAACGGATTAAAACATTTCTAAAGGAATATAGACCTCAAAGAGTGAGGAAGGGCAAACTCCACTTTTGCGAGATTAGAGCAGTTGTTAAATCCATGTGGTTTATGGGTGTCAAAGAAAAAGGAAGGAGCTGTTACTGGAGGCTTTTTAGTTCCACCTTGTTCAAAAAACCCCGGCTTTTTCCTTTATTCATAACTCTTACCATCTATGGATTCCACTTCCGTAAGGTGGCTAAGAAAATACAGTAGCACCCCCAATTTTGCATCTGTATTAGTGGGTTAACTTTGTGTTAGACCTTTCTATCCTGCTCTATACTTATTCACCTTAAGAATGGGCGTTTTTTGCAGTAGGGTGGGTGGGGGCAGCCACCTAATTAATCGCTGCAGTAAAATCCAAAAGAAATATATCCTTCTCCATTATGAACTGCCACTACGGGCGGGACCTCACTGATATAAAGCTCATCACAGTGGCATTGGGAGAGAAGCATTTCCTTCAATTCCTCAGCTTGCTCGAGAACATTGGCATGTTCTATGGCAGCATGCAGTTTTCTGCCTCCGATTCTTTCCTTGGCTATGCCAATCATCTTGTTCATTATCTGCTTTTTAGTTTTGGCTCTAGCTATGGGCTTTGTGATCCCTCCCGTAGAGGCGTCAACCTCAAGTATAGCCCTGAAACTAGTTGATGATTCAGCTTCAGCCCATGACTTAGCTGCATGGATTCGCCCTCCTTTATCCCGATAGAAAAGGGTATCAGATGCCTGGAGCAGGTTTATTTTTGGTATTACCTCGTTAAGCAATTTCACAATCCCATCGAGGTCTTTATCCTCCTTTGCTGCTCTGGCTGCCTCGATAACAAGGAGTAGCTCACCTGCCTCAAGGGTATAAGAATCAATAACTTCAATCTTGGTTTTAGGTAGCTTCTCTCGAGCCATTTCCCTGGCCTCTACGGCAGCTTCATATCCTTTAGTAAAAGCTGAGGTCATGAAAATATATAAGATAGCCTCTGAACTTTGAGCTAGCCTTTGGTAGGCTTGCAAAAATTCCCCTACTGAGGGGAAAGAGGTGGTAGGCAGCTTATCTTTTTCCTTAAGCCTGGCATATAACCACTTCACATCTATTGTTGTGTCCAGATAATCTTTACCGTCTACGATGGTATGGAAAGGTACCATTGTGATCTCATACTCTTCTGCAATTTCCCTGGGTATTGCAGCCACACTGTCAGTCATGATAGCTACTTTTTTCATGATTACCGCTTCAACTTTGCCACTTAACGCATCGTAGCTCGATGCATTATAGCAAGCAAAGCATTCCTGTCAAGTAGCTTGAAGGGTCAGGGGAATAAATTTTAATGGAACGTTATTTAATAGCCTTAGACTTCTATTTCAGGAGTACCGCCCTACCATTGAACAAACATGGGCATGATTACATAGACATAGTTGTCCACACCTACAGGACGGATAACTCCAGGGCTTGAAGAGGTGGTAATTTCCAGAGCCACTTGAGCTTGGTGAAGGACGCTTAAAACATCAGAGAGATATTTGACGTTAAAGGCAATTTTGGCTTCTTCTCCATCAACAAGGGCATCAATTTCGCTGACGTTACCACCAACTTCTTCGGCTTGAGCAGAAACAGTCACCTTTCCTGGAGTGAGTTCAGCACCTGGGGTGATAACCAAGCGGACGATGCCACTGGCATCGCGGGCAAATATAGAAGACATCTTGATAACTCGAAGAAATTCGCTGGCATCCACTACCGCTCGAGTGGTATAGCTTTGGGGAATGACCTGAGAGTAATTGGGGAAGGAACCTTGAATAAGCTGGGAGACTAATTCAGCATTTTTGAGGTGGAAAAGAGCCTGACTTTTTTGCTGATTTATGGTGATTTCTACCGCCTCCTCTTGGTCGCCAAGAAGGCGATTTAGCTCATTGAGGGTTCTGGCCGGGATGATCACCGTAGCTTTATCACTGACCGGCGAGTTGAGAGTTGTTTTATAGACAGCTAATCTGAAACCATCGGCGGCCACCAGATTGAATTGCTCACCTTCAAATTCAGTATTAATCCCAGTTAGCACCGGGCGAGATTCTTCAGTGGCAGCAGCAAAGACAACCTGTGCGATTCCCTCTCTGAAGGCATCTGCCTCAATATTTGTGGTCACACCATCGCTCACCTCAGGGATAGGTGGGAAATCCTGAGCATCAATGCCATTAACATGAGCTTGGAAGCGACCGCTTTTAAACTCCAAGGTGTGGCTGTTAGGGGGAAGGGTAATTTCAATCAAGTCATTGGGCAAGGAATTAACGAAGTCAATAAGCAACCGAGCCGGAATGGTTATAGCCCCATCCTGTTCTACTTTAGCTCCAACCCAACACGTGGTAGCCATTTCTAAGTTGGTGGCTGCCAGCTTGAGACGTGATTGCTCACTAGCTAAAAGAATATTTTGAGTGATAGGCAAAGTAGACCTGGTGGCTACAGCTCTACCAACTATACCTAGTCCTCGACTCAGATTTTCCTGAAGACAAGATAGTTTCATAAAATACCTCCCAAAATTATAAGTGATGCTATACTATCGGCGGCTATAATGTCAATAATCTAGCTGTGAAGCCGTTTTAGTACTTGCTCTGCTTTCTGACTAGCTTGACCTCGATGGCTAATTTTGTTTTTTATCTCCAAAGGAAGTTCAGCCATGGTCTTACCCATTTCAGGAAGGTAAAAAATAGGGTCATAGCCGAAGCCATTTTCTCCTCTAGCCTCAAAGGCAATCAGGCCTTGACACTCACCGTGGCATAATTCTAGTTGGCCTTCTGGTGTAGCTATGGCAATAACGCATTTGAAGCGAGCAGTTCGTTTCTCCCAAGGTATACCATCGAGTCTAGCTAGAAGGGCTCTTACCTTGTCTGCGTCTGTGGCATCCTTACCGCCAAAGCGAGCCGAATGAATCCCCGGCTCACCGCTAAGAGTATCTACCTCAAGTCCTGAGTCATCGGCGAGAGTAACAAGTTGGCTTAGCTCAGCATAAGTAACGGCTTTCGTTCGGGCATTTTGTTCATAGCTATTTCCCGACTCGGTAGCGACTTTGCTTACCCCACACTCAGCTAATGTAGTTATTTGATAGCCAAGACCAGCAAGAAGAAGGCGATATTCCTTGATTTTCCCTAGATTAGTGCTAGCTAAGAGAAGCTTGGGCATTTTACCTGTTAGATTGATTGGAATTTTGAAGCCAGTCTCTTTGCCACTTCAGGCATGGTGGTATATTCCATTTCCTCCAGTGGCAAGCGATGAGGCTCAAATGGACCCATACGACGCATGAAATCAGCCATGGTAAATGCTTGCTGACGAGCTAAATCAAAGGATGGGTCATTGAAGAGGTCACTAGGGCCGATAAACTCGCCATTTGCCAGTTGAAAACCAGCGGCTATGGCCCTTGGTGGACCGTCGAAACGAATAGCTCTAGCTTCATGGAAGGAAACAGGTACCAGGGGACCATGGTGAGAGCCTCTCATCCAACCTTTCACTATATTGGGTGAGGCAAAGGGCTCAAGCACCTCCCCCACAGCAGGAAACTTACCCTGGGACCTGACAATACACACGGGGTCATCCCTACCTACGTATCTGCCGGCGATTAAGGCCAAGCGCTGGGTGGAAGAAGAGGCTGCAATTTCTCCACTCTCTTTGTGCCGCACTGCCTTAAGAGCATAACGGCTTGGCGAACCCAGGAAACCAAGCAGGTCATAGATTTCTTCAGGAGCATTAAAGATGATTTTCTTGGATTCTAGAACATCGTGGACTTCAAAGGTGAAGCCAGAATGCATATTGGAGGCAATTACTAATCCGATAGTGTTAAAAGGGTCAGCGAAGATTTTATATAAGGGCAAATTCCAAGCGCCAGAAGCAGTCTTATCTGCCATGAATATAACTATAGTTTCAGCTGGACGCTCAGTGAATTGCATCTCAGCCACGCCGGGCCCCATCCCCCTGACATTGCCAGAGAAGGCGTCGGCTAAAAGGTCTTGTCCTGCACCATGTAGCTTCAGGCTCTTAGCTACGTCGGTGCATTCTACGAATGTATCCCAGGCTAATTTATGGATTTTCTCACTATCTTCACCTCGCTGGTGAGTCATTATTAATTGAAGGTCATCGCCACAGGCTGTAACATAACAGTCGAGGAGCAATCCTCGCCCCTTAGCATGTTCCAGGCTTTCTTTAGCTCTTTGTATTACATCTGGATGGGAGCTGGAGTGTCCCACATAACCACCAACATCGGCTTTAATAACGCTTAAAGTTATATCCATCATACCCTCCTTTACTTAATAGTCAATGCCCTTACGGGCTAATATCCCCTTGTCGTAGGGATGCTTTACCTTGGTCATATTAGTTACTAGATCAGCTAGGTTGATGAGCTTTTCATCGGCATAGCGCCCGGTGAGGATGAGTTCTACCCCTTCAGGTTTTTCCTGTATTAGCTTTATTACCTCATTAATGTCAATAAGCTTCCAGGCTACAGATACATTGATTTCATCAAGGATTACTATATCGTAATCTTTGCTAAGAATCGCTTTCCTAGCTGCATCTAGAGCCTTTTTTGCCTCCTCTTTATCAGCCTCAGTTACATTGCTTGGATCAACAAAAGTCTCCTGTCCAAATCTAGCAAAAGTGACATTTGGCAATTGCGATAAAGCCTTCTGTTCCCCATAAGGGAAGCTGCCTTTCATAAAGAACACAATGAAGACTTTTAAGCCATGCCCTAAAGCTCTGAGCGTTACCCCCAAAGCAGCTGATGTTTTTCCTTTGCCATCACCAGTAAAGATTTTCACCAAACCTTCGCCACAAGTCCCCCGAGAGCTGCTTATTAGGTTACCTGATAGCACTCGTTCAGTTTAGCAAGTGGAAGGACTGGAGGTCAAGTAACCTTTCTTTACAGCTTAAGTCCACAGTGACCTCAGCTACTTTGTGAGATAAAAATTAACCCCTCTTCCTCATTGCCTAAAACGTCCACCATCTTCTGGCGATAGAGGAAAGCAGTGTAAGCTGCTATAGCAGCATCGCAGATGTCATGGTTGAAAATGCCCAAGTATGGATTGAGAGCTGGCAAAAGGTTCCTTAGATGTCCTTTAAGGAGGGCTATTCCTTGAGGTGTATTTTTTCTTGGCATGTTCTTACCAAAAAGGCGAGCTTTGCTGGCATAAGGATAAATTTCAATAACCTCAAATCCCATTTGACAAAGCTTATTCTTGAGTCTGATGCCGCGATAAATCAAAGGTTTAATAAAAGTCTTCTTCGTAGTGGGATAGCAGGGAATTCCCTGCTGCCTCAGTTCTTGGTCACATTGCCTGTTTTTCTTCTTCGACTTTGGTTGACAACTACAGCCCTCTTCGAGGCAGCATAGCCCCAATGGCAAGCTCAAAGGAGCATCAATGGCTATTATCTTTGGAGAATAGAAATTTGTTATGTCAATAATATCGCTATCCCTAGCTAAAAAGCCTAGGTAAACCAGCTGTAGCTTGTCATCCAAGCCTAGACAGGCGCTAGGTTTGGTTTCAGTTGAGGTCAAATCGATGCCGAAAACTATAAGATCCTTCACGGAGTTTACCCTGAGCGAGATTCTTTCCCTTTACTTTGTTCTAGATTCTTCGTCGCTCCACTCCTCAGAATGACAGAAGGCGAAGGGCTCAGGACAGGTTTTTACCCAACCTCTTTAGTATCTCTCTAGCTGTCACTACCCCTGAAGCTGAAGCCTGGACTAAGCCTCGACTTGTACCGGCACCGTCGCAAGCAGCAAACATATTACTAATTTCGGTTTCTAAGCAAGGAGTCAACTTCAATTGGCTGGAGTAAAACTTAACCTCAGTTCCGTAAAGCAAAGTGTGTGGAGAAGCAACCCCGGGGACTAGTTTATCCATATTTTGGAGCATCTCTACTATCCCTTTAAGGTAGCGGTAGGGGAGAGCGAAGCTTAAATCTCCTGGAGTTGCTGCTTTCAAGCTTGGCTCTATGAGGCTGCGTTGTATGCGAGCTTTTGTGGAACGGCGGCCATCCATTAAATCTCCTAGACGTTGCACCAAGACTCCACCGCTAAGAATATTAGCCAAGCGGGCTAGGTATTTGCCATAGGCGATGGGCTCATGGAAAGGCTCAGTGAAGGTGGTGCTTACTAGAATAGCAAAATTGGTATTCTTCGTTTTATGCCCTGCATAACCGGTGCCATTAACTGTAATTACTGGGTCAGCGCCCCCCGTAGATTCCATAATCACCTCACCCCCTGGGCACATACAGAATGTTCTAACTCGGTCATCAAAACTCCTGGAGTAGAACTCAAGCTTTGATTCATATAGCACTGAAGTTAGTTCTTCTACGATTACTGATGGTACTTCTACCCTCACACCAACATCTATAGGATTAGAATTAAGGCTAAGTTTGAGCTGTTTGGCTTCATTAGTTAGCCACTCTGACCCTTCTCTCCCCGGGGCTAAAATCAAGTAGGAGCAATTCAATCTTTCACCATTATTGGTCTCAATAGTTCTGACCCTCCCGTCTTCAACTATGATGCTCTTAACCGCTGTTCTTAGCTTTATGTCTATTTTAGATGATAGCTGCTTCTGCATAGCCCTTAATATCTGACGGCAACGCTCTGTTCCTAGATGGCGTAATTTAACCGGGATTAGTTTGAGTCCAGATAAGATAGCTCGACGCTCCAGCTCAGTTACCTTTTCTCCTGTTCCGTAAACTTCGTGTGGAGCGCCAAATTTGAGATAAATGCTGTCAACATAGTCAACAAGCACTTTGGCCTGATCAAAGCCGATTAGCTCCTTGAGTGGGCCACCTACTTCTGTGGATAAAGTCAATTTACCATCGCTGAAAGCCCCGGCGCCTCCGAAACCACTTACTAGATGGCAAGGGGAGCAAAATATACAGCTCCCACCTCCTTCTTGAATGGGGCAAATGCGAGCATCAATTTCTCTGCCTTTGTCTAGAAGCAAAACATCAATGCCAGCATGAGACAACTCTAAGCTAGCAAAGATGCCTGCTGGACCGCCACCCACTATGATAACATCATATTTTTTAGTCATTCTTAATGAACCCGCCAATTATATGCCTTCAGAGTTGATATAGCTAGTTTTTACAGGTAATATTTCCAATTACGTAGTGGAAGTATCTCAAGTTAAAGCCTTACTTCGCCAGTCTGGCCTTAAGGCAAAAAAGAGGTTAGGACAGCATTTTCTTGTTGATGAAGATGTATTGGAGTGCATTTTATCTGCTGCTGAACTTAGCCATGGAGACATCGTAGTCGAGGTAGGGCCAGGCTTAGGTATACTGACTAAAAGGCTAGCTGAGACGGCAAGCGAGGTTATTGCTGTAGAGCTTGATTCCAAACTAGTTAGCATGTTGATAAAAAGGATGGGTCCTTTCCCCAATGTTAGAATTATCCATGCAGATATACTCAAAATTGCTCCTCAACAACTTCTAGAGGATTATTTAACTACCCCCGAGTTGGGCCCAGGTTATAAAGTAGTGGCCAATCTTCCTTACTATATTACTTCTCCTATCCTTCGTCACTTTTTGGAGGCTTGGCTAAAGCCCTCGTTAATGGTAATAATGGTGCAAAAGGAAGTTGGCGAGGCTATAGCCGCTAACCCCGGTAAGATGAGCTTGCTCACAGTAGCTACTCAATTTTATAGTAAGCCCACTGTCATAACCTATGTGCTAGCGAAAAGCTTCTATCCACCACCGAAGGTAGATTCGGTTGTTTTACGCCTTGATATTCACCCCAAACCGCCTATAGAGGTCTCCGATGTTAACGGTTTTTTTGATATAGTTAACTGCGGCTTTAGATCACGTCGTAAGCAGCTTCATAACTCCTTGGCTCAAGCTCTGGGGATACCACCTACCCAGGTTGCTTCCTTGCTGGGAAAGGCTGGTATAGAAGCTAAACGACGCGCTGAAACCCTCAGTCTAGAAGAATGGAGAGAGCTATGGCAGGTTTTCGCTCCTTTTAGGAAATAATTACTATGCTGACTGTTTACGCACCAGCCAAAATAAACCTTGTTCTCGAGGTGCTGGGAAAATACAATGATTATCACCAAATCTCAAGCATTCTTCAGACAATAAATCTATACGATATTCTTAATTTTAAGCTGGCTGAGGAAATATCCTTTAGGTGCAGCGAGCCAAGCTTGGAACATAATAATTTGGTAACGGCAGCTGCCATGCTTCTTAAAAAAGAGGCAAAGTATGACAGAGGAGTACAAATTGAGCTTTGCAAGAATATACCCTGGGGAGTGGGATTAGGTGGTGGCAGTAGTGACGCTGCTGCTGCTCTTTTGACGCTTAACGAGCTTTGGGGGCTGAAACTATCAATTCCTAAGTTAGTTCATTTAGCAGCTAAGTTAGGTTCAGACGTCCCCTTTTTTATTTATAGAGGCACAGCGTTAGTAGAGAAGAAGGGGGGAAAGATAACCCCATTGCCATCTTTATATCCAACTTGCTTTGTTTTGTTGGTGCCACCATTACCTAAAATCCATGACAAAACAAAGCAACTCTATGGTAAATTGAATGCTAGTTATTTTACTAAGGGACAATTTGTTCGCGCGGCCTTGCTATCTTTAAAGCAAGGAAAAGCGATTCCCCCATCTCTTATGTTCAATGTGTTTGAAAAAGTGGCTTTTGATTCCTTCCCTAAGCTTAACGAATATAAAAAGCGATTTGAGGAAGTTGGAGCCTCAAGTGTTCATCTAGCTGGTTCTGGGCCATGCCTCTTTACTCTTGTCTACGAGGCGGGGGAAGCCAACAAGCTGTGTTTACGCCTGAGAAAGCAAGGACTGGAATGCTATGTAGCATTTTCTCTTCCCGAGGGTAGCTAGGTGGCTAATTTAGTCATAAGTGAAAATGGAAAAAGAAAAACGTTTCCCAAGTATATTTTCTTTTGCTACTTTGGTTGGGGAATCTTCCGCTTCTTGCCTTTATGGTCTCAGCAGTAGGGCTAATTTTTCCTCTTCAGCCCTAGTCTTGACCTCCCCGTCCAATTTCGCCTTATGTAATACCTGGAGGATTTTCCCCAACTCTGGCCCGGCGGGAATACCTAGCCTTTTTAGCTTATCCCCATTGAGAGAAGTCTTTACATACCTCAATTTAGTTAGGAATAGCCCGAGATTGGAACGTGCAGTTGAAGATTTCGAGGCTACGACGTTGGCCTGGATAGCTAATGGATCGTACTGATGGAGCAAGTAGTAAATTTCACTATGTTTTATAGAAGATTTGTCCAGGAGGTGAAGCCGACTCTTTAGGCGGGGTGTATCACGGAGCGCTCGAGCTAACTTCGTTGGCATGTTAAGGCGGCAAATGAGTTGCTCGTTTTCTCTCTCGTGAAGGGAGTAAACAAGAAGACACAGATAAAGCGAGGATAGTTGGCCAGGTTTACTTAGTGACTTCGCTTTATCGAATTTCTCAGCTATCCAGCCATTGCCTTTGAGGCAGGGATTTATCCTCTGTAGTGCTCCCAGCTCGCCGAGCCGCTTAATGGCATATTCCGGATGCTTCTCCCTGAATATCAGCTCTAATTCATGTCTTATACGATCGCCACTTATAGTGTCTAGCATGGGGATATCCTGTTTAAGCAGTTGAGCTGTTTGCGGTTCGAGCTCAAATCCTAGTCGTTGTTCGTAGCGGATAGCTCGCAAAATTCTGGTGGCATCGTCACTGAAACTCCTCAGGTGCAAAATGCGGATGAGGTGCTGTTCCAGATCGCCTCTACCCTGATAGGGGTCGACCAACTCTCCATAATTGTTCGGCATAAGTGACATAGCCATAGCATTGATGGAGAAATCTCGACGAAAGAGATCATCGTTGAGAGTACCGGGAGTAACTGTTGGTAATGCACCAGGCTCAGCATAGGTTTCACTCCGCGCTGTAGCCATGTCCAAAGTGAAATTGCCATAGCTAAGCTTAGCAGTACCAAAACGAGGGTGCGTAATCAGCTTTACCTGCCTAATTTCAGCTACTTGTCGAGCTAACTTTACGGCATCACCTTCGATTACCAAGTCTAAGTCGAAGTTAGGGTAACCTAAAAGCAAATCTCGTACCACACCGCCAACAAGATACGCTTTCTGTCCCAGTTGATTAGCCTCCTTACTAATATCTCTAACCAATTCTAGGAGTTGCCGGGGTAAATATCCCTCAATTTGTAAAGCAAGATTCATTGGTAGCCTCACTCTAGGCTTATTTAAAATCCATTATAGCTGATATCATTATATCATCGCTTTTGCCTATCACACTCCTCGTTTTGCCACCACATTTTCTTGACTATGGCTAATAAATAGGATAGGCTATTGGCTCAAAGCT
>JAUWHW010000066.1 GCA_030605665.1 Dehalococcoidia bacterium
CAAGCCTAAGTCAATAACTATGATATGGAGATTGCTTCGCTTTGCTCGCAATGACAGGGAGGGAGCAAGATTCTTCGGTCGCCTCGTTCCCTCAGAATGACAAGAGGCGGAGGGTTCAGAGCTTCGGCTGGCAATGACAGGCTTACCAGGTTGCCATTCATACGGCTTATCAGTGCTAACCTGGTTAACAAGATCAACAGAGTCATATTTAGCCACGCCTTTTAGTTCTTTTAATGCCTCCTCAGCCGTCATTTCCGATGTAATCATTCCCATCATCACTCCAATGGAGCGTAAGTGCCGGGTTAAAGCACGAGTATCTATTTCACTAATGCCAGGGATACTATTTGACAACAGAAACTTATGTAAAGTAGTGGTGCTTTGCCAGTGGCTGGGCTGGGAGCAATGCTCTCTGACCACTAAACCTCTAACCTGAATCTGCCTGGACTCGAAATCATTTTGGCTAATGCCATAATTGCCCATTAGAGGGTAAGTGAGCACTAAAATCTGACCGGCAAAAGATGGGTCGGTCAACATCTCCTGATAGCCAGTCATGCTGGAGATGAAAATAACTTCGCCATAGGTGGTAGTCTCAGCACCAAAAGAATAGCCTTCATAAAGCGAGCCATCCTCCAGAAGCAAAATCGCCCTTTTAGTCATGAGATTGTTTCGTCACTGACCCTTTCGCGAAGTTTATCCTGAGCGGTGTGAGATTCTTCGCTTCGCTCTTCACCCTCACCTACATCCTCTCCCATCAAGGGAGAGGACAGGGACTCGTCCTTATAAACTATCCTGCCATCAACTATAGTGGCTACCACTTTGCCCTTAAACTGGTAGCCGTCAAAGGGAGTGTTCTTGCCTTTGGAGGCAAAACTGCTGCTGTTTACTATCCATTCTCGGTTGGGGTCAAATATGGTGATGTTAGCTGGAGAGCCCGCCTTCAAAGTACCTAATTCACTACCACAGCCAATAATTTTCGCCGGTTCATAAGTTAGCTTAGAAATCAGCGTATTTAAGTCTACTTCCCCATTATGCACCAGGCTCATAACACAACCAAAAGCAGTTTCAAATCCACTAATGCCAAAGGCAGCTAGCTCTAGATAGCATTCTTTGTCCTTCAAGGTATGTGGAGCGTGGTCAGTAGCAATAGCATCAATTACCCCCTCCCTGAGTCCCTCAATCAAGCACTTTATGTCATCTTTGGTGCGCAGAGGTGGCTTCACCTTGGCATTGGCATAGGCAAACTCCTCAGTCAAGGTTAGATGGTGCGGAGTAACTTCAGCAGTGACCAGAATTCCCCTCTCTTTAGCCTGGCGTATAAGCTCCACAGAGCCACAAGTGCTTACATGAGCAATATGAACTCTGCCTCCAATTAGTTTTGCCAAAGCCAGGTCACGAGCTACCATTATCTCCTCGCTAGCTGCCGGAATCCCCCTCAGTCCCAGCCTGGCAGATACCCTGCCTTCGTTTATAATTCCCCCCCGGCTCAGTTCCCTATCCTCACAGTGGTCCATAATTGGTAAGCTAAGCGTGCGGCTACACTCCAGAGCACACCTCATAACTTGCGAATTGGACACGGGCTCACCATCATCGCTAAAACCAACCACCCCAGCTTCGGCTAGCTCAGCCATAGGGGAAATTTCCTCACCTTTCCTCCCTTTAGTGACGCAGCCTATAGGAAGAACATGAACAACGCCCTCCCGGCTGGCTTTTGCTTTCACCCAATCTACCCAAGCTCGATTATCCAGGGGCGGATTTGTGTTTGGCATGCAGCAAACGGTGGTGAAGCCACCTATAGCTGCCGCCTTTGTTCCCGTGGCAATAGTCTCCTTATCCTCAAAGCCTGGCTCCCTAAGGTGACAATGAAGGTCTATAAACCCAGGACAAACAACCAGCCCCGTGGCATCAAGTTTCCTGGCCTGGTCAGCAGCAACAGTGCCTCCCACGGACACAATCTTACCTTCAGCCACAAGTAAATCAGCACTTTGGTTTATGCTCTGGCTGGGGTCAATTATGCGCCCATTATGGATTAGCAAGAGAACAGACTCACCCTTCATATGATTAATGCCACCTGACTTCCTTATTGAGATTGCTTCGGCACTGGCGTGCCTCGCAAAGACAAAAAGAGAGTGTCATTACGAGGCACACCCCTCTCTGTCATTGCGAGGAGCGTATGCGACGAAGCAATCCCCAATTCCCACCAGGATTGCCACGCGGAGCCTGTTCTGAGCGCTATGAGATTGCTTCGCTCCGCTCGCAATGACATTACTTTTAGGATTTAGTATTTCTAATAACATAGCTGCTAGGCTTGAACCCTCGAACTTGAGCCTCTGCCTCAGAATCGAAAATAAACAGATTCTCTGGCTTGATCTTTCTAATCCACCTGCTGCCACTACTATGGTATTTCTTGTTCTCCAACCTCCCTTCATGCCAATCTGTGCTAGCGATATACCCGGGCTGAATTTCATGTTCACAATAGACACAGCTCAAGGTTAAAGGCTCAAGGTTTACTATTTTGAACTCAGGTTTTATATACCTCATCTCGCTTTCCTGGTTTGTCACGCATTTTGGATTACAGCATCTGAGCCCCGAATCTCGCTGGTAAACGGGATAGTCCACAGGGAAAACGAAAGAATAATCGTCTTCCTCAGAGACTGTAATCTCTCTAGTTCCCAATAACAGGGCTATAAGCGCCATTCTCACCGGCACCCCACGAGCAGCTTGCTTAAAGTACATACTTCTGGGGTCACCGTCTACTTCATAGGCTAACTCGTCAACACGGGGCAGCGGGTGCATAACCAGAGTCCTCTTGAACTTCTTTTTCTTCAGTAGTTCCTTATCTACCACCACGTAGTCCTTCTTTATTTCCTGCTCTTGTGGTCGCCTTTCCTTCTGAAGCCTGGTAACATAAAGGGCATCCACCCCCTTCTCCAGCTCCACCTGGAGGCTAATGTCAGGTATCATGGCCAGTTGGTGCGGGCTGCTGGGAGTCATATACACAGCATCTACAGGAAATAGACCTTTCTTACTTACACCATCCAGAGCCTCATATCTGTTCAGCTTACCTTTATATCTGGTACTTAGTTTCCTCAGCATCCATTCAGGCATCTCCAACCCGGGGCAGGGATGGAAAAGAATGGTGGCACCAAACCTGGCCAGCGCATAGGTTAGGGAATGTATAGTTCGTCCGTATTTCAAGTCTCCCCACAGGGCAATCCTCAGACCCCTAATGGTTTGCCTCTCCTTTTTGATAGTGTAAAGGTCACACAAAGTTTGAGTGGGGTGTTCATGGCCCCCGTCACCAGCATTTATTACCGGAATGCCAGCGTAGTCGGCCACTACCTTGGCTGCTCCCTCCCAGGGATGTCTGATGACAATTATATCGGCGTAACTCCCCACCACTCTGGCCATATCAGCAATGCTTTCGCCTTTGGCCAGAGAGGTGGCCCCTATATCCACCGCACTTATGACACGCCCCCCCAACCTGTTCATAGCAGCCTCAAAGGACAGCCGCGTCCTGGTGCTGGGCTCAAAAAACAGGCTGGCCATGACTTTTCCCTGGCATATAGCAGCCTGCTGGCTCATTGACCCCGACATTTCATCTGCCAAGAAAAATAGTGCCTCGATTTCCCCATTGGATAAATCGTCTATAGTCACCAAGCTTCTATTCGCCATACTCATCTTAAAAATCAAACATTAAAAATAAAAATTCAAAATCACCTTTACCTTTTGCTTTTTACATTTTGATTTTCTTTTATTGCCACCCTATCTATGCCATCGCTCTCCTGCAACTGAACCTTTATCTTCTCACTTCTGGAGCTGGGTATATTCTTACCCACATAATCAGCCCGTATAGGCAGTTCCCTATGACCACGGTCCACCAGCACTGCCAACTGGATGGATTTGGGACGCCCCAGAGCTATGACAGCATCCATAGCCGCCCTGATGCTGCGCCCTGTATACAGCACATCATCAACCAGTATCACATGTTTATCAGTAATGTCGGTGGGGATATCAGTGCTTTGCGGCTCCGGCTTGCTCTCCAGCTCGGAAATATCATCTCGATAAAGAGCAAAATCCAGAGCCCCCACAGGGACACAGACCGCTTCCAAACTCTGAATTTTAGCCGCTAACCTCTGGGCTAAAGGCACTCCCCTAGTCCGCAGGCCCACCAGCACAATGTCTTCAGCACCCCTATTTCTCTCCAGTATTTCGTGAGCAATGCGAGCCAGAACCCGTGATATATCCTCAGAGGTCAGAAGGACTTTTGGGGGCATTAAAAAAACCTCCTGCCTTCACACTGGCAAGAGGTCTCACTCAGAGGTTCTATTATTATGCTTTGCTGTAACATCTCTCCCCTTACCAGCCTCACTGGACTGATTTAAAGGTTTAATTAATTTTACCACGCTTATGAAATTAATGCAACATCAGTTAGTTTTTGCGCCAGGAGATCATTACCAGGGTAAAAATTTATTGTGAAAGTGGTTGAGGAAAGCCGGTGTTCCTTCTATAAAGAAGCTTTGGCGAAAAGCCAAGAAGGAGCACCGGCTATGGATATATCCTACAAGGAAATCTATGCTATGAACAAGGAGGAGGCAAGGAGACAAATTGTAAATACCTACCTGTCTATAGGGAGTATATCTAAGGTAGCCAGGCTATGGCATACATCCCGTAATGTAGTTCGCAAGTGGGTGAGGAGATTTGAGGGAAAAGGTAACGAAGGGCTTAAGGATAAATCCAAAAGACCATGTTCCTCACCACATAAGGTAAGCGATGATATTGAGCAAAAGGTATTGGAAGCTAAGAAGAAGACTGGCTATGGGAGAAAACGTTTAGCCTGGCACTTAGCCCGTGAGGAAGGAATAATTTTATCTCCCAATACCATACGCCATATCTTGAATCGTAATGGTTTTAAGGGGAGAAAGAAACCAAGGAAAATGTTTTATCCTGCCCATTGGGCCTGGGAGATAAAGGAGCCTTTTTCATTAGCTCAGGTAGACACCAAGGATATTTTAGATAAAGGAACTTTAGGGACAAAGCTATGGACCCATATGGTGAGGAAGAAACTGCCACGGTACCAATGGACTTTCTGCGAGGGAAAGACGAGGCTCCGTTTTCTTGCCTTCAGTAAAGAGCTAAGCTTAGCTAATGGACTCTGCTTCACCTTTCTGGTGATGCATTGGCTCAAGAGATACGGGATAGACAGCAAGGTAGTTTGGCAAACTGACTGGGGAGAAGAATTTGGTGGCTCAAACCCGGAGAAATTGGCTATGCTGGAGGAGAAATATTATCGACCTTTAGGCGCCCATCTAGCCAGGATTCCCAAAGGAAGGAAAGGTTATAATGGCAGGGTAGAGCGATCCCATCGCTCCGATGATGAGGAGTTTTATATTCCATTTTTGCTTGATATTCAGGATAGGCAGCAGTTTCTGGATAAGGCATCTGGCTGGGAATACTTCTATAACCTGGTAAGACCACACTATGGAGAGGACATGAATGGAAAGCCCCCCTTCGAGAAGCTCAGGTGCTTGGGTTATGATTTACCTCAGGACTTTGCTTTATTTCCTCCGGTTATCCTGGATATTATAAGCACTGATTGGTTGCTACAGACTGGTAACGATCTATTGGCCCATTACAAGTTTGAGCCTGTCCTTTTTGATACAATATCCTTCCTTTACGCATTACTTCGGTAATGAAAGGGGATTCCCTCTGCCTCATTCTTTGAAATTCTTCCCCGGTATAACCAATGGGCTCAATTGGCAATTCCAAGTGATTCAAGTCAAGGAGCAGCTTTATCCTGTCTAGGAAGCTTACTTGAAAGGCAGCTACGACCATAATGTCTATATCTGAGCCTTCATTTATATCACCAGTGGCAAAGGAGCCAAACAGTACTACTAGCTCCGGGTCAAGCTGCCTTACTATTTCGTGGCAATATTCCTCTATCTGCTCAGCAATTTTTCCACGCTGCTCAAGATTGATGTTGCATATCTTAGACAATTGTTAGCTACCTCCTGAGTATAGTATTCATAGGCAGCGCCTTCAGCATAAAAATTAGGGTATCGGGACCCAATATAGTGTCGGTCCAACTCCTTTCCCGCCTCTACAAAACCAGCAAAACTATTATCAATCTTGGCACATTCGCTAACCAGCCTGGTCACCGAATGGCTTATTATGGCCCTAATTCCCCCAGAGTATAGCAGCCCCTTAGCTGCCTTTTCTGCTGCCTGTTGGGCATGAAAGCAACTACTGGCATAGGACCGAGCATCCAGCAGCACCTTAGCATCGGCTAGGTCCCTTTGAGCTTGAGTCAGCCATCTCTGGCCTTCCTCGAGGTTCTTTGACATAGGCTAAGCCTAGCATAGCTGGGCTATGAGGTCAAAATTAACCTGTTAGCTGCCAGCCTTCTTTTTTGTCATTGCGCGCCTTCTTTTTTGTCATTGCGAGTCGAAGGCGTGGCAATCTCTTGGCGTGAGTCTCTAGTCTCATGCAAGGTAGAAAAGGCGCCAGATTACCTTTCCAGCTCTTCAAACTCATCTGGAGTTAAGTTAGCATCTTTTAGAATGCTGCTTAGAACCTTAGGGTGGAGGATTTTCCCTGAGTGATAGGGGACGGTTACCCTTTTGCCCTCTCTATTTTTGTAAATCTTATGGCTTCCGCTTTGCTGAGCAAGGAAGAATCCTGCTTTCTCCAGTACCTTGATAACCTCGCCAGCGGTTATTCTAGGAAGCTTTCGTGTCATACCGCCAATTCCAGTGAGGTTAAACTGACCGATTCAGGCTGTGGAATTTCCTCCCCACTTGCTACCCTGTCTTCTAAGTGCAGGTGAATAGCATCCCTGATATTTCCCAAAGCCTCCTCATAAGTATCGCCCTGGGAATAGCAACCCTGAAGTTCAAGACAAAAAACAAAGTAGCCCTCCTTATCCTTCTCCACTACCACTGAAAAACGATAACTACTCATATTCCTTCTTTAGCAGCTTTATGCCCGATTCACTGGCTTAAATACTAACACGACATTAAATATGTTAACAAGATACGATAATATTGGCAATCCCGGTGATAAAAAGATTTGTAGGGT
>JAUWHW010000043.1 GCA_030605665.1 Dehalococcoidia bacterium
GTCGAGAGTTGTAAAGGTAGGACTTATTCAAGCCAAATGGGAAGGCAATATGGAAGCAATGATCCAGAAACACGAGAAAATGATCGACATGGCTGCTGATAAAGGCGTTCAGATTCTCTGTCTCCAAGAGCTGTTTTTTGCACCTTACTTCCCTGCAGAAGAAGATATAAAGTGGTATGAGCTTGCCGAACCAATACCAGGTCCGATAACCGACAGAATGCAGAAAAAGGCGGAAGAACACAGCTTGGTTCTAATAGTTCCTATGTATGAGGAGGACATGACAGGAGTTTGTTACAATACTTCAGTTATTTTTGATGTTGATGGTAGGATGTTAGGTAAGTACAGAAAAAATCATCTGCCAGATTTTATTACTTGGGAAAAGTTTTACTTTAAGCTAGGCAATTTAGGCTATCCGGTCTTTAATACTGCATATGGCAAAGTTGGGGTCTATATATGCTACGATAGACATTTCCCAGAAGGTGCACGGATTTTGGGTTTGAATGGGGCAGAAATTGTTTTTAACCCTTCAGCGACGACAGTGATGACTCATCCAAAATATTTATGGCACCTTGAGCAACCGGCCCACGCTGTAGCTAATAATTACTTTATAGCGGCAATTAACAGGGTAGGGGTAGAGGAACCATGGAATATAGGGAAATTTTATGGCTCTAGCTACATCTGCAATCCAAAAGGTGAGATTATAGCTGAGGGATCCGAAGATAAAGATGAGACAGTTATTGCCGATGTTGAACTAGATATGATTAGGAGGGAGAGGTGTGTTTCGGGATTTTATAGAAACAGGAGACCAGAAACCTACAGCAAGCTGGTAGAATTATGAAGGAGTAGAATATTCACAAATAGAGTGCCGTGTAGGACAATGTAGAATAAGATAACCGGATGGCTTCGTTACAGATGAAAATATAGATATTGAGGATTTGATTACAACAACAAAGGTGCTTGCACTAACAGTATACAGACGGTGTAAATGAAATGCCTATGTTAGTGAGTGCTTTGGAGAATGCTCTGCCTTGGCGAGGGTAGCTTTCTTGTTTTCACTACCTTCTTGGGGACATCCTCCGAGGCTTTTTTACCAGCACGCTGGGTTTTGCACCTTTGCAGTCTCACAAGGCAAGTTTATAGGATAATAGTTAAATGAGAACTGAAATTGCTACAGCTAAATGTCTATGGTATACTGGAATTAGGTTATCCATCTTTCCTTTCTTTTTTTAACCTATGCTAGACTGTACAGGGAAAATAGGTTCGCTTTCAGCTAGAGCGGACCTATTTTTAGATGCCGATGGCCGGGAGGCATCATTGGTAGAAATCTTCTTGACTTTGCATTTTGTGTTTTTGCAAACGTTTTGCCAACAAACTTCGGAACACACCATGGCATGGGGTAGCATACCCAGATATAAACTGAGGCTTCCTCCCCAACAAGAAGACATACAGTCCTATTTGGGAGCATCGGATGGCAAGGTTCGGCTATACTCATAATCAACTAATTTCCAGCCCCACTTGATTTTCTTCCCTCGTAATTGCTACGCTTTTCCACGAAAGAAAGAGATAACATATAGAAATTTGACTCACTTTAGTATGGTTGCTAAACTGAAGTGATGATGCGGGAGTAGCTCAGTGGTAGAGTTCCTGCCTTCCAAGCAGGGTGTCGCGGGTTCGAATCCCGTCTCCCGCTCCAGAAACGGGCTCGTAGCTCAGTGGCAGAGCGGCCGGCTCATAACCGGTTGGTCGTAGGTTCGAATCCTACCGAGCCCACTAGCTATTTTACCTTTAGTTTAGAGCCAAGAGAACCTATTATGGGCTTTATTCCGGTAGGGGAAAGGAGTCGGGCAAAAGCTCGGCTTGTTTTGCGCAAAATTCCCTCAAAAATCACTGACTAGTCCAATTTACACCCATGAGGTTATTTTACCCCCCGAATTTCGCCTCTCACGACCAGGTTTTTTCTCCCGAGGATTTTCTTTTCAAGAATCTCCTGTTTCTCCTCGGGGAGGGCTTAATTTACTTGACATAATACTTCCGCGGGGTGACCTCACTAATCAGGTTCAGCCAGGGGATGATATTTGTGGTGAGTTTCCTCGGCATATTTATCTGAGGCATGGACATACCGGGTGGTGGTATCCAAAGATTCGTGCCCCAGAAGAACCTGAAGAGCTGCTGGATTAGCGCCTTCCTCAGCTAGATAAGTAGCAAAGCCGTGTCTCAGTGAGTGGGCTGAGGTAGGGACGTTAATCTTTAATTTCTCTCGATATCTTTTGATTCTCTCCTGGAGATAATTGGTAGAGATTCTTTTTCTGGGGTTAACTACATTTATACCGGCATAGGGAATAAACAGGGCGGGGCAATTATCATGGCGTGTGCTCAGGTATATATCGAGATGCTGAATAGCTCGCGGAGTTAAGTAAACGAATCTTTGCTTCCTGCCTTTGCCGATAATGAAAATGCGCCCGCTGTCATCAATTTGACTGCGATTAAGATTACACAGCTCAGAAATACGCATCCCGGTGGAAAATAATACCTCTAACATAGCACGGTTTCTCAAAGCTACCTTGGGATTGGACTCCAGGGCTGTTGGCGCCTCGATTAGTCTAACTAAATCGTTAAGCTCAGCTACTTGAGGATGTTTTCTGCCAGTCTTTGTCAATTTGACTGCTTCAGGTGGTAGAGGGCAGGGATAATCCATATCGATTAAGTAGCGTAAGTAGACTCGGAGGGCTGACAGCATACGGTTTATGGAGCGGGAATCAAGTTGCTTATCGCCTCGATGACTCAGTTGTGCAGTTTTACGGTCACGCGAAGTCAAATATGCTTTGTAGTAGGTGATAGCACGCTTGTTTACTTTGTCAAACTCAATATTACTTTCACTTAGAAAATGGTCGAAAACTTCCAGATCTCGCTCATAGTTGTAGACTGTTTCTGGGGAATAATTGTTAGCCTGCAAGTTCAGCAGGAAGTCATCAGCATGTGGTAGTATTTGTTTTACCTCTTTGTAACTATCAATTGAGTGTAAGAATTATTATACTCAATCAAATTGTATATACAAGATATCCTTTTGTCAAATGAACTGTATCCCCTGATGAAGTGGTATAATCTGTTCAAAAATCAAAGATACCCAAATAAGGAGATGAGTTGAGCACTTTGAGATTGGGAATGGCTCAGATTAACCCTACTGTGGGTGACCTGAGCGGCAACACAAATAAGATAATACGATTTATCCATGAAGCAAAGTCACTTGGTGTTGACTTATTGACCTTCCCTGAATTAGCCATAACAGGCTATCCTCCAGAGGATTTATTGCTTAAACCCCGGTTTATCAAGCAAAACCGCGAATGTCTGGAGGAAATAATAAGACATTCTTCAGGGATTGCAGTAGTAGTAGGCTTCGTGGATAGCGATAGTGATATATACAATGCTGCGGCGGTAGTTTATGACAATAAATTGGCCGGCGTTTACCATAAAGTTTACTTACCTAACTATGGAGTCTTCGATGAAAACAGATATTTTCAGCCAGGAACTGAATGCCCTATTTTCGGTATTTATAACATTGGCATAGGTATAACTATCTGTGAGGACATGTGGTACGAAGCTGAGCCAGCAACGGTGCAAGCTTATGCTGGAGCTAGATTATTAGTTAATATAAGTGCTTCCCCGTATCATGCTGGGAAGGGCCACCTCAGAGAGAGAATGCTGACTACCAGAGCAAGTGATAATGTAGTTACCGTTGCCTATAATAATTTGGTTGGAGGGCAGGATGAGCTGGTTTTTGACGGAAACAGCTTGATTATCAATGAGAAAGGACAGCTTATTGTCCGAGGGAAACAATTTGAGGAAGACCTTATAGTGGCTGATTTGGATGTGGAGCCGGTATTTCGAGCACAATTACATGAGCCTCGATGTAGGAAGCAGGCACCATTAGTTAAAAGAGAGCTAGGACAAGCTACCAAGATAATAGAAGTATCGAGTCGATACCTGGCGATTACTAAACCACCTTTGCCGTCAAGGCAAATCGAAAAGCTGGACGAGCTTGCTGAGATATATCAAGCACTTGTCCTTGGTATTAAGGATTATGTAAACAAGAATGGCTTCAAGAAAGTAGTTATTGGTTTGTCTGGTGGAGTGGACTCAAGCTTAGTAGCTACTATAGCAGTGGATGCCTTAGGGACTGACAATGTTATAGGTGTTTCTATGCCCTCCCGTTATTCATCGCCAGGCAGTAAATCAGACGCTGAATTACTGGCTAGGAACTTGGGGATAGAGCTTAAAGTAATACCTATTGAGAAAGCATTTAGTTCATATCTGGAAATGCTGGCAGAGCCTTTCAAAGATACTCAACCAGATATAACTGAGGAGAACATACAAGCAAGGATCAGGGGTAACATTCTCTTTGCTCTATCCAATAAATTTGGCTTGCTGGTGCTTAGTTGCAGCAATAAGAGTGAGACAGCTACTGGCTATACTACACTTTATGGGGATATGGCTGGAGGATTTGCCCCCCTCAAAGATGTGTCTAAAACCATGGTTTTTGAATTGGCTAATTATAAGAATCGCCAGACAGGTAGAGAGGTGATACCCTCCAGTGTTTTAAGCAAAGCGCCATCGGCTGAGCTAAGACCTGGCCAGAAAGATATAGACACCCTGCCGCCATACGAATTATTAGACCCTATTTTGAAAGCATATGTGGAAGATGACCTGGCAATTGACCAAATCGCCGCCAAGGGTTTTGACCGTGAGATAGTCATGAAAGTAGCTCGGTTGGTGGACAAGAATGAATATAAGCGTCGCCAGGCTCCTCCCTGTATAAAGATAACCTCCAGGGATTTCGGCAGGGATAGAAGATTGCCTATCACCAATCGATTTAGAGATTGAACAATTTATAAATTAAAGGAGACGTAATGCGAAAGATAGGTGGTATTCTACTGGGAATTGGCTTAGGGATTTTAGCAGGCTGGGGGCTCTATCAGTTGTTCGGCCGGGCTTTTCCGTCATTACCCTTACCAGTTAAAATTGCCATTGCTGCTATAGCTATAGGGCTTATTATTCTTTTAACGTCGCTGGGCAGGGAAAGATACCGAGCATCGAAGGAGGAAAAAGAGAAATTCAAGGAGGTAGAAAAATGATTGTGGTTACCACAGAGGGGATAGAAGGCAAGAGGATAACAGAAACTCTAGGTTTGGTTAAAGGCAGCACTATTAGAGCAAGACATGTAGGGCGTGATATCATGGCTGGCTTGCGAAGTATCGTTGGCGGTGAAATCAAAGATTACACTGTAATGTTAGCACAAGCTCGAGAGGAAGCACTGCAAAGGATGATAGAGCAAGCCGAGAAGATGGGAGCCAACGCTATAATAAGCACTAGGTTCGTAACCTCGATGGTAATGTCAGGAGCCGCTGAGATGGTAGCCTATGGAACAGCGGTAAAGATGGTATGAAAAGCTGCTTATAAATACTATAGTAGCTAGCCTTTTAATCTAGCATTGCTTGTTATGTTGATTTGTATGGTTTGACCACACTTAGGGCATGATACTTCCAGGGTGAGAGGTTGGTGCATCACCCTTTCTACAAGTGATGTAATTATTGAGTCCATGTTATCCAGTCTTTCATCCAGCATTTTGAGCTGTCTGTTTACCTGCTCCATATTTAGCTCAGAGCTGACCTGAACAACTGGGTCACCTTTATCCCCTAGAGCCAAATTTATAAACTCCTCTCAACCACGCCCAAGGCCTCTAGTTCAGCTTTGTCTCTTCGTATTAGCTTATCTATTTCATCAGAGACGGTATGCTCCAAATACTTTCGGAACGCTTCCTTTGCTGATGGAGACGACCTCACTGCTTGCTTCACCTTCTGCCATTCATCGTTGATCACTTCACTAATTTGCTCAGGACTTATAGGCTCTTTTCCCTGCCATATGTCTTCGATTCCATTCAGTGCTCTGGCTGTCATGGCTCTCTTCAGGCGATCGAAAGAAAATACCTCCTCCCACGTATATGGTTTTTCTGTTTTTTTCTCCACCATGGTTTATTACCTCCAATCAGTTTGCTTAACATTACTATGATAGGTTTAACCACGTGACCTGTCAAGATATAATCGGCTAATGTATTGATTTATAATTATAAGTAGTATACATTATTATTTAAAGGAAGGGGGTGCTCAGAAATGCCAGAAGTAGTAATCGGCAGGGTGACCGATTTTTTTGCCAAGCCGGTGGTGGCTGGTGTGGAGTTAAGCGGTACATTGAAGATGGGTGATAAAATCCACATCAAGGGCGCCACTACGGATATGGAACTTGTTGTGGAATCCATGCAGATCGATCGTGTTGACATCACTGAGGGCAAACTTGGTGACCTTGTGGGCATAAAAGTTCCTGAAAGGGTAAGGCGAGCTGACACAGTTTATAAGGTCACTGAATAGCCTTAATTAAATTTGCCATTTCAATAGCGCTTACTGCGGCAGTAAAGCCTGTGTTGCCTTCCTTGGTTCCAGCCCTTTGAATAGCTTGTTCTAGGGTGTCAGCAGTAATTATGCCTTGTATTACTGGTAATCCTGTGTCCAGGCTTATTCTAGCGATTCCTCTGTTTACCTCAGAGGCTACGTACTCAAAGTGTGGAGTCCCACCGCGAATTACAGCGCCAAGGCATATTACGGCGTTATATTCGCCGCTCTGGACTAATTTCTTAGCTATTAACGGAATTTCAAAACAGCCTGGAGTCCAAGCAACATCGATGTCCTTCTCCTCAACGCCATGACGTAACAAAGCATCTTTCGCTCCTTCAATCAGCCTATTGGTTATCAACTCGTTAAATCGGGAGACAACCACAGCAAATTTAAGACCCTTCCCTATTAATATTCCCTCGTAGTGTTTAGCCATCGATTACCTCCTTTACACCTAGAAGGTGTCCTAGCTTTTTTTGCTTGGTTTCTAGATAGCGAATATTATAAGGATTGGGTGAGGCTATTAGTGGCACAGTTTCCACTATTTTAAGTCCATAGCTCTCCAGCCCAACTACTTTCTTAGGGTTGTTGGTAAGTAGCCGAATATTATGTAAACCTAAATTAGCTAAAATCTGAGCTCCGATGCCATAATCTCTCAAATCAGGGTCAAAGCCTAAAGCTACATTAGCCTCCACTGTGTCCATTCCCTGGTCTTGAAGAGCATAAGCGCGGAGTTTGTTATGGAAACCAATCCCTCTTCCCTCTTGCCTCATATACAGGAAGACTCCCCTACCCTCCTCAGCTATGGCTTGCATTGCCAGTTTGATTTGATCGCCACAGTCACACCTCAAACTGCCAAAGACGTCTCCAGTAAGGCATTCACTATGGACACGCACCAATACTGGCTCATCTCCTGGTATATCGCCTTTAACCAAGGCAACGTGCTCAGTGGCATCAACATTACTTCTGTAAGCCATGGCTATAAATTCGCCAAACCTGGTAGGTAGCTTAGCCTCAGCCACTTTTTGCACTAACTTTTCATGACGAAGGCGGTAAACAATCAAATCTGCAATGGTCATAATCTTCAAATCATACTTAGAGGCTATAATCTCAAGCTCGGGTAAATGCGCCATAGTACCATCTTCGTTCATAATCTCACATATGACGCCAGCAGGATAAAATCCAGCTAATGCAGCTAAATCAACAATGGCTTCGGTGTGTCCCGCTCGTACCAATACTCCCCCATCCTTAGCTTGGACGGGAAATACATGTCCTGGACGGACTAAGTCGTTTGGTTTAGTATTTGGATCGAGTGCTGTTTTTATAGTTTGGGCTCGATCAAAAGCAGAAATTCCGGTAGTTACTTTGTTCTTCGCCTCAATAGATACCGTAAAGGCGGTAGAATGCTTCGAGGTATTATCTTGAACCATTAGTGGTATTCCCAATTCATCAAGTCTCTGTTTGATGATAGGAAGGCAGATTAATCCTCGAGCATGCTTGGCCATAAAATTTATAGCCTCAGGAGTGGCCTTCTCTGCCGCCATTGCCAGGTCTCCTTCGTTTTCACGGGTTTCATCATCAATGATGATGACAAACTTGCCTGCTCTTATATCTTCAATCGCCTCTGGTATAGTGGCTAACATTATTTAACTCTCCTTTCCCACGAATCCGTATTCTTCAAGGAAGTCAAGGGTTAAGCCTTGACTGTTTTGTTCCTTCAGTCGCTCCACATACCTAGCTATAACATCTACCTCTAAATTAATCCTATCGCCAGGCCTTTTGCTACCCAAGGTGGTATGTTCCAGTGTGTAAGTTACTAAAGATACGGTAAAGGAAAAATCATCAAGGTCTACAGTGGTAAGACTAACGCCATCAACAGCGATGAATCCTTTATTAGCTATATAGCACATCAGCTTGGAGGGGGCTGAAATCCTCATAATATGCGCTGTTTGCTCAGGGATTATTGAGACTATCTCTCCTATGTCATCAACATGGCCCAATACTAAATGGCCCCCAAGTCGTCCACCCATTACAAGCGCCCTTTCCAAATTTACCCGGGTGGAGTAATGAAGTTCACCAAGATTAGTGCGGCGCAATGTTTCTGGCATAACATCAACGCTGAAGGCACTATTGTTTACAGAAGTGACTGTTAGGCAGGCTCCGTTAACAGCTATGCTATCGCTTATTCTCATCCCTTCAAGCACCTTTTTGGCTTCAATGAGTAAACAATGTGAATTCACTTCCCTGACTATACCAATTTCCTCAACTATCCCAGTAAACATACTGCTGCTCTATAAAATCTACGATTTTTGCTGTGATCCCCTCTTCACATACCCACTGACCAGTATATTATCCCCAAGGTTCTTAATGTTAACCCGCTCAAGGCATAAAGCCTCAACCACGCTATCAACTCCGTCCCCACCTACTGCGGTCTTGGCTTGACTACCACCAATGATAATCGGTGAAATGAAAGCCAGTACTTTATCCACTAGCCTGTAGTCAAAGAGAGAACCTAGGAGCTTACCTCCTCCTTCTACTAAAATGGTAACTATGTCTTGCCTTCCCATTACCTTTAATAATGCCTCCAAATCTACCAGCCCTCCTACCCCCGGTAATTCCAGCACCTCCACCCCAATTTGGGTAAGTCTTCTTTTCCTTTCTGGGTCGAGAGGTTCGACTGCTGCAAGCAGAGTTTTCCCTGGTTGCTTAAGAAGCTGAGCATCCAATGGAGTTCTTCCATTGCTATCAACAATTAGACGTAGGGGTTGTGTCCTTGGCTCACCACCTTTGCCACAACAACCTCTAGCACTAAGTCGAGGGTTATCAATGATGACAGTATTCACCCCTACCATTATAGCGTCGGCAATATGACGCAAGGCATGCACATAATTTCTCGCTTCCTCATTACTTATCCATTTAGAGTGGCCGGTTTTAGTGGCAATCTTCCCATCGAGGCTCATGGCAAATTTAGCTACAACAAAAGGCAAGCCCGTGGTGATAAATTTAATATAAGCCTCGTTTATTTCATAAGCCTCCTCTTGGTATATGCCGATGTAAGTTTTGATGCCAGCTTCATTTAGCTCTCTTATCCCACGGCCTGAAACTAAGGGATTGGGATCCAGCAACGCTACATAGACTTCCGAAATACCGGAGGTGATTATAGCTTGAGTGCAGGGTGGAGTGCGCCCATAGTGACAGCAAGGTTCTAGAGTAACATACATGGTGGCATCTTTTGCCTTTTCACCAGCTTGGAGAAGTGCTATTACCTCGGCATGGTTTGAGCCAGCAGGTTGTGTGTACCCCCTGCCTACGATGATTCCATCCTTGACAATTACAGCCCCCACTGCCGGGTTAGGGTTGGCATATCCTATAGCTAAGCTAGCTAAAGATAGAGCGCGCTTCATATGTTCTGCGGATGACATTGACTATCTAGCGCTCCTTGCTAAAGCTCTCATAATATCTGGTAGCAGTGGGTTCAGTTTGCCCCTGATATTTACTTCCTAAACCAGGTGAACCATATACCCTTTCTGCAGGTGAAGTCAAACGGATGAAAGAGATTTGACCAATCGCCATTTTATAATACAGGGTTACTGGCAATTTGGCTACATTAGATAGCTCAAGAGTAAGATGTCCATGCCAGCCAGGATCCACATAGCCAGCAGTGGAGTGAATCAAGAGCCCAATTCTGCCCAGGGAGCTCTTACCCTCAAGCCGACCTACAATATCGTCAGGTAAGGTAATGGATTCCAATGTGCTAGCTAAAATGAATTCTCCGGCGTCTAGTAAAAATGGCTTATCCTCCTCGATTTCCACCGGCTCAGATAAGTCATCTACACTTTGCTTGACATCAATATAGAAAGGTTTACGCCAGTTTTTAAATACCAGAAGCCTATTATCTAAGTGAATATCAATGCTAGCTGGCTGGATGCAGTTGGGATCTAGAGGCTCAATAACTATCCGTCCCTTAGCAATCTCTTCTTTTATTGTACGATCGCTAAGCACCATGCTTTTGGCATTGTAGCATCAACCGCAGAAATAGTGCAAAATTTGCCTTGGCTCCTATGGTCAGTGCCTCCTCCTTTCCTGTCATCGCCTCCTTAGCAGTCATTGCGAGGAGCGTAAGCGACGAAGCAATCTCTTGCTGAGATTGCCACGCCTTCGGCTCGCAATGACACAAAGAGCTACGAGGATTTGTTCCAACCATAAAAGATGAAAAACTGGTAAAATCAGTATAGGATGACCATTAACATTACCGTTTATGGCGGAGCGGGGGTCATAGGCGGAAACAAAGTTTTTGTGGAGGCGGACGATACCACAATATCTTTTGATTTTGGCATTAATTATGCTCTTTGGTCTCAATACTTTGAGGAATATCTCAAACCTCGTGCTGGCAGAGGCTTAGCAGACTTATTTGAAATTGGACTTCTCCCCCCTTTGAGAGGTATCTACAGGAGTGAACTCGAACTGTCCTGGGACGATGTCTGGTCAAGGTTACGCTCTGAGATTAGGGAGGTTTGCTTAGACGCAGTTCTCCTCTCCCATGCCCACCTGGACCATAGCGGTCACATATCTTTTCTACACCCTGATATTCCTGTTCTGTGCAGCTCCGCCACAGCATTCCTTGCCAAAGCAATCCAGGACTCGAGCAGAGGAGATTTTGAGAAGGAAGTGTGCTATGTCATACCTCGCGAGGAGCAAGAACATCTACTTGTTGCTCGTGATTGGCGAAAATATGTCTCACTTCAAAGGCAATTCTGTTTTTCTGATACAACGCCATTATCCCTACAAGCGCAGACTTTCTGGCGGAAATCAATTGGGGCCAGGAAAATGGATTGTAAGCAACCAAAAGCTGTCAACCAAGTTGGCAATCTCAGGCTGAGATACTTTCCTGTGGACCATTCCATCTATGGGGCAACAGCTTTCGCTATTGAGACAAGCAAAGGATGGATAGTTTACACTGGCGACTTAAGGTTACATGGCAAAATGGGTTACAGGACCAGGGAATTTGCCAATGAAGCAGCAAAACTTAACCCATCTGTGCTCTTGTGTGAAGGGACTAATATTAATGAAGAAGGTGATGCGGTAACTGAAGAAGAAGTCCTTCAAAATGCCCTCCAAAAGGTTAAAGAAGCTGCTGGTAAGCTGGTGGTTGCTGATTTCGGTCCCAGAAATCTGGAAAGGCTATTAACCTTCAGGGAGATTGCCAGCCAATGCGGACGAAAGTTCGCCATTCTACCCAAAGATGCCTATCTGTTGCAATCTCTGCATCTTGTAATGCCTGAAATTCCTGACCCTATCGCCGACAATATTTTGGTTGTATATGAAGAGGCTAAAAAGAGTGTTAGTTGGGAAAGTGATTTGCTGAGTCGGTACGGGAAGCAAAATAAAACAGTTTCCCCTGAGGATATCAGGCGTGAGGAGGGAAGCTATATTCTCTGTCTGAGCTTCTGGGACATTAATAAGCTGATTGACATCAAGCCAAGCAGAGGCGGGATGTATATCTATTCATCCAGCGAGGCTTTCAACGAAGAGCAGCGTATTGACATTGAAAGGCTAAGGCAATGGATTGACCATTTTGGGCTTTTGCCTGTAGGTGTTCCCGACCCTTCGACTGGTAAGCCAAGCGAAGTGGAAAGAGGTCTTCATAGCTCCGGACATGCTACAGCCCCTGAACTAGCGGAGATTATCGATATAATCAACCCCAGGCTTGTTATTCCTATTCATACTGAAGACCCGGGGCTTTTTGCAGATAAGATTGGTCCTCAGAGGCAAGTTATTATACCTGAGGTGGGCGTGCCAATTAAGGTGCTGCCTTAAATCCGATTCAGCCTATTTTCTCTTGTCATTGCGAGCCCTTCGCCTTCTGTCATTCTGAGCCCTTCACTCCTTGTCATTCTGAGGGAGTAAAGCGACTGAAGAATCTCATAGTGCTCAGGACAGGCTCCGCGAGGCAATCTCATCAGAAGTAATCTATGCCATACTATTTTGAGATTGCTTCGGTTGACTTCGTTAACCTCGCAATGACTTCCTCAGCGAGTTCACCTTGTTACCTATGCTCGAAGCTTTATCTCGCCGGTCATCTATTTTAATTGTGGTTATCACCCTGGCCACTCCCTCATTGAAGGTCTCTTCATGCATCTTCTTCGCTACCATTAGAATCTTGTCCAGGTCGCCCTCTATAATCGTCCCCATAGCGCTTATTTCGTATTTTATATCTTTCTCCTGCTGCAAGACTTTAACCGCCCGAGCTACATATTTACTAACCGAGGGAGTTTTGGTTCCTAAAGGAATGATGCTTATCTCTGCTATTGCCATTTTCTTCTTAATATTAAATCACCAAGTGAGCAAAGGGGCAAATTCGTTCATATGAGTAATGACACATCGCCTCCTTCCTTGTCATTGCATTCTTCCCTGTCATTGCGAGGAGCGTTAGCGACGAAGCAATCTCAGTAAGAAATTGCCACGCATTCCACCTCGTGAGTAAAATCTATCTCCGGCTTAATCAAACCACCTTAAGGTCCTGGATAGCCCTACTGCCAATGCAATCGAAATAAGAAGAATAATTATACCTATGGTTGCAAACTTGTTGGATTTTCTTGAGGGTCTTTCTTTTCTGCTCATCTAATTTTAAAATACTAGCAAACATTCACCACTGAATCATTTTGGTCTATAGAAGGATTTAAGCATCTGCTATAAGGAGTTATTTTATTATGAAAGTAAGAACAATCACAACAGGAATTAATTTATCCTATCCTGTAGAGGAACTGAAAATCAAGAAAGTTGCTGAATTTAATTTAAGAGCAAGAAAATTTTTTGAGAACAATGACTATGAAGTACAATCGCTAAGAATCGCTACTCAGCCCTGGGCAGAGTATCTTGGCACACTAAGCCAGAATCAAATAATTGATGGAATAAAGGGTATAGAGAAAAATTGTATAAATAATGGCATCAACTTCGTCAGCATAGGAACAGTTGCCGACCTAAAGTTTATCGAATTAATTCCAGAAATAAATAAAGTAACTTCTATAATTTTCGCTTCAGTGACGGCAGGAGATGTGATAAGTGGCATAAATTACGAAGCTGCAAAGAAGGCAGCAAATGTAGTGGTGAGAATTTCAAAAGAACCGGCTAGCGGTTACGGGAATCTCCGTTTTGCTACCCTTTCAAATTGTCCGCCTGATATTCCGTTTTTTCCAGCCAGTTATCATAAAGGCAGAACTTGCTTTTCCATAGGTTTAGAGTGTAGTGATTTGGTTTCAAAAGCCTTTGAGAAATCAAAAAATCTGCTTGAAGCTGAAAAAAATCTTGCCTCTGTTTTTTCAGTCGAACTTAGAAAGATTGAAAAAACTGCAAAAGAAATCGAAAAAAAGGAGAAGATTTTCTTGAAGGGAATTGATGTTTCAATAGCACCATCCTTACAAGAAAATGAAAGTATTGCCTTTGCCTATGAAAAGCTAAATTTGGGTAAGTTTGGTGCTCCTGGGACTCTCGCTATTTCAGGCATGATTACAAAAGTTTTACAATCAATTGAGGTTAAAAAATGTGGATATTCTGGGCTGATGTTGCCTATCTTGGAAGATTTTGGTTTGGCAACCAGATGTAACGAAGGAATTTTTGGTATTGATACTATCTTAGCTTGTTCTGCTGTTTGTGGCACTGGTTTAGATTGTATTCCATTGCCCGGAAACATTTCTGAGAATGAAATTTATGCTATTTTGTTAGATATGGCCACATTATCTATAAAATTAAACAAGCCGCTTTCGGCAAGGTTGCTTCCAGTTCCAAATAAAAACGCTGGTGAAATAACTCATTTTGAATCACCTTATTTAATTGATTGCAGGATACTAAAAGTAAAATAGCTATCTGCCTCATAAGCAATTCCAATCTTCTTTGACGGGCGTTGAACACTCAGGTGGATTGTGTAATGACCATGGATGGTTCTAGTCAGTCTGCTGCCTTCATCTAGATAGTGTTGAAATCCGCAAAATCCATCTGGAAAAGCACCTATTGGGACGGCTGTAGTTCAGATAGATAGTGGACACTTTAGACAGCCTTTTATGCCATTGCGAGAATAAGCCGGGATGAACCCGGCACTACAGTTACATCTCGTAGGGCTGAGAGGCGGGGATAAACCTCCGCCACTACAATTTTGCATTCATTTGTAGGGTCGGGGCTTGTCCCCGACCAAGGTATAGTGGTGTGGCGACTCAGGGATTACGGAGCCTGTTCCAGGTTTGCTCGGATTACCCTCGTGATGACAAGAGGCCGTTTAAAAATGTAGTGCGAGGCTTTAGCCTCGTGCGCACGACCCTAAAGGGTCGCACTACGAAAATTTGGGGGTGAGACACCCTTGAAATGCTT
>JAUWHW010000027.1 GCA_030605665.1 Dehalococcoidia bacterium
CTGCCAGTCATCTTGCCCATCTCCACCTGGTTTAATACCATTAACCTTCTCTGTTCTTTTTTGTTCAATGTCACCATCTCCTTCATAGGGTGACATTTTCTCAGAACACTTAGAGGGTGACAAAATCATAGAACACCAACATTGGAGACTAAAGGTATTGACACAGGTTTATCTGCCAGGCACAATTAATGATTAAATTTCTATAAAAGGAGGGGAACATGATTAAAAAACTATTATTAGTGGTAGCTGCTCTGAGTTTGCTTATTCCCGCGGTGGCTTGCGGGCCAAAGGAGGCTGAGACAATCAAGATAGGCTGTGTGCTAGAGCTCACTGGGGAATTGGGTCATATGGGGGAGATGATGCTGGATGGTGCCAGGATGGCAGTTGATGAGATCAATGCTGCTGGTGGGGTATTGGGAAAGCAGGTGGAATTAGTGGAAGAGGATGGCGGTACAGACCCAGCCAAAGGCTTTGACAGAGTTAAAAAGCTGGTGGAGATAGACGGGGTACAAGTAATTGTCGGTCCTATGATCACCCCAACGTCTGAGCTTTCAATGCCATATGCCAAGGTGCACAAAATCCCCCTGATAACGATGTCAGCTACAGGGGTTCCGCTTTCTGAGTTAGAGGGGACAGAGTGGTACTTCCGCACCTGCCTGCGTGATGATGCTCAAGGTCGGTTGTTAGCCGAAATCGTTATGGATAAAGGCTATACCAGTTTGGCTACTATAGTATTGGATAATACTTATGGCATAGGTTTAGAAGCAGGGCTTGTTGAGGGACTTGAAGAGGCAGGATACCAGTTTGAACATGTGGTATCGATACATTACGATATCGCCAAGAAGGACTATCGCACCGAGCTAGGGCTAATTAGGGATCGCAACCCAGATGTAGTTCTGGCTGTTACCTACGGTGATGATGGCATCATAGTCTTTAAACAGGCTCTAGAGATGGGCCTGGATGAAATTGCCTGGCTTGGCTGCGATGGCAATTACGGCTCAGCTCTATTTGCAGAACCGAAGAGCGCTGAGTTCATGGAGAAGGCTATTGTTGCTGGAACTAGAACTGTTGGCACAGGGCCAGCTTATGAACAGTTTGTTCCTACATATACTGAGAAGTTTGGTGCAGCTCCTGAAACTTACTGCGATACTACCTATGATGCGGTATGGGCAATAGCCAAGGCAATAGAGGCAGCCGGTGTCTATGACGGTGAAGCAATAAAGGCTGCCTTGATCGAGCTGGAATTTGACGGTGCCACTGGCCCTATCTCCTTCAATGAATTAGGCGATCGTACCTCCGGTACCTTTGAGGTTTGGGAAGTGGTGAAGGATGCTACCACTGAAACTGGCTACAGAAATGCTACAATAGAGATAGTTGCCTGGAGCATGTAAGTAACACTAGCAATCGTCCTTCGATTGCTAGTTGAGACATGGAGTGCTATCACAGTGTGGTTGTGGTAGCACTCTGCTTTATCAGGCGTGATTTTGGAAAGAGAGGACATCGCAGCAATTGGCGAGCTGGACAGTTTGAAGGTTACGGTCCTGGCGGAGGATTCTGTCCTTTACGAAGGCCCATATTTGGGGCAGCACGGAGTCTCCTTTCTTCTTGAAGGAACAAAGGACTCGGATATTAGGAGAATCCTTGTTGATGTGGGTCAAAATTCACAGGCTTTGCTTAGCAATATGAGGATTATGAATGTTTCCCCATCGGCTATTGATGCTATCGTTCTAACTCATTGTCACTATGACCACACCAGAGGAGTAGTGAATATGCTCAGAGAAATAGGTAAGAGGGATGTTACGGTAATTGCTCATCCAGCTATCTTCCGTCCAAATTTTGTTATTAATACCTATTTTAGGCATGTAGGCATTATGCCTGATGATTCGAAGGAGAACATGGAAAAAGCTGGTGGTAGCCTTTTTCTCACTAAAGATCCCTTTGTGCTTATGCCCGGGATTATGACGACCGGCGAAGTAAAGAGGCAGACTGATTTTGAGGAAGTAGGGATAAAGCTGAAGACGATAGAAAATGGCAGGGTCAAAGATGACCAGATGCTCGACGATATTTCTGTGGTAGCAAACATTAAAGAGAAGGGTCTGGTAATTGTCACAGGTTGCAGCCATGCTGGAATCGTTAATATTGCCAAGCATGCTATGGAGTTAACCGGCTGTGAGAAAATAGAAGGCATAATTGGTGGTTTGCATCTTGTGGATGCATCTGATGCTCGAATCAAAAGAACGGTTGAGGAACTTGCCAAATTGAATATATCATGGATATGTGCCGGCCACTGCACGGGTTTCAAAGCTCAAGTTGAGCTTTACCTTACCTTCCAGGAAAAATTCTCACCCTTACATACTGGCATGCAATTTGAGATTTGATTTACAATAGCTTATTCCAAATCTTCCGGAAAGGCTTTCCGCCCTTATTATGGAAGATGCCAATTTGGGAGAAACTGGGAACATACATATCATCGAGCCTGGTAGCTTGCCGTAGTAGCTCTCATTTATTGCCCCTATATGCTCGGAACACCTCCAACAGTTCCAGTACTATTCCCTCGCCTCCGCCAATTACAAATAGACCAATGAAGTCAGCCATAGGCTCGGGATTAAGAGCGCAACTACCACCGGCTACTACCAAGGGGTGAGAATCTTCTCTCTGAAAGCTAAATTAAGGATATTTAGCACGTTAGTATAGCTAAGCTTGTAGCCTAAGGAAAAGCCAATGATATCAAATTCCTTTAAGGAGTGTTTAGATTCTAGGCTAAAAAGCGGGATATTCTGCTTTCGCAAAACGGCTTCCATGTCTATCCATGGGGCATAAACTCTTTCTGCCAATATACCCCCAGCATAGCGAGCGGGTTTGGAAAACCTGGTTTAAGATATTATTAAGGTTTTCCTTTTTTCCTTAGTGTAAGCATAGTAGCCCGTCTTCACTTCCACCTTCAAAGGAAAGATTTAATTTGTTCTTGGTTCTGTTGACTTAGCATGTTGCCTGCGATATGATTGTTTTAGTTAACTTTTTAGATATTTCAAAATGGCCACGGGAAAAGAAAAGGCAGTAGAATTAGCCATTGAGCAGATTGAAAGGCAATTCGGCAAAGGCTCGATTATGAAGTTAGGCGAAACTGCAGCCAGAATGCCTGAGGATGCTATTCCAACTGGGTCATTGGCTCTTGATTTAGCTTTAGGGATAGGGGGCATACCTAGAGGCCGAGTTAGCGAAATATTTGGCTCTGAGGCCTCAGGTAAAACTACACTTGGCCAGCATATAATTGCCGAGGCTCAAAAGGCTGGTGGCATTGCGGCATACATTGATGCTGAGCATGCTCTTGACCCTTTATATGCTTCTAACTGTGGCGTTAGGATAGACGATTTGCTTATTTCCCAGCCTGATAATGGTGAGCAAGCTTTAGAGATTACTGAAACTCTGGTGAGAAGCGGTGCTGTGGATGTGATAGTCATAGATAGCGTGGCAGCTCTGGTACCCAAAGCGGAGATAGAAGGTGAGATGGGTGATGTCCATGTTGGTTTGCAGGCTCGATTGATGTCCCAGGCATTAAGAAAACTGACGGCTGCTATCGGTAGGTCCAGAACAGCGGTAATCTTTGTTAATCAGCTACGGGAGAAGGTGGGCATCATTTTCGGCAACCCAGAGGTAACTCCGGGAGGAAGAGCACTCAAATTCTATAGCTCGGTGAGGATAGATTTAAGGCGAGGTGACCCCATCAAGCTGGGCTCTGAAGTAGTAGGCGCCAAGGTGAGAGCCAGAGTGGTCAAAAATAAGGTAGCTCCGCCTTTCCGCAGGGCCGAATTCGACATAATGTTCAATCGTGGCATAAGCAAAGAAGGAGATTTGGTTGACCTGGGAGTGGCAGCAGGTATAGTGAAAAAAGCTGGTGCATTCTTCACTTATAATGAGGCAAAGTTGGGGCAAGGCAGAGAAAATGCCAAAGATTACTTGAGGCAGCACCCAGAGATTGCTTCACAGTTAGAACGTGAAATCAGAGCTTCAACAGCTATCCCTACCCTCCCTAAGAGCGAGAGTGTGGAAGTCTCCGCTGAAGAATAGTGACACTCAGGTAGAAAAGAGCCTGTTGCTAAACAACAGTACCCTCCAACATTGTCTTGATGCAGCTTACCGTTATCTTAGTTATCGCTCACGTAGTGAAGCGGAGGTAAAGCAGCGACTTCGCCAGCGTGGCTTTGATACTGAAGTAGTGGAAAAAACAATCGCCAAACTTAAAGAACAGAATTTAATTGACGATCTTGCCTTTGCCCAATTTTGGAAGGAGAATCGACTATCCTTTAAGCCCAAGAGCAAAAGATTAATAGAAAAGGAATTAAAGGATAAAAAGGTAGCTGCAGAGATTATTGAGCGGATAACTAAGGATATAGATGATATAGACAATGCTTATAAGTTAGGCTGTAGGCGAATGTATATCCTTGCTGATTTAGATTACCCTGATTTTTATCGACGTTTATCAAATTATCTTGGTTATCGTGGCTTTAGTTACCAGGTTATCCGTGATACAGTAGCCCACTTATGGCGAGAGAAAGAAAATAAACGGTTAAATTGCCGCTATAGCTAGAAACACTCCCGCTGCGGTAGCCGTGCCAATAACACCAGCGGCATTAGGTCCCATAGCATGCATTAAAAGAAAATTCCTGGGGTTGGCTTGTTGTCCCAACCTCTGCACCACTCTGGATGACATGGGAACCGCTGAAACACCGGCGGCCCCAATCATGGGGTTTATCTTCGGCTTTAAGAACAGATTCATTAGCTTGGCAAAGAGCACGCCACCCATGGTAGCGAAGGCAAAGGCAACTATACCTAAACCAAAGACCATTAGCGGTTTGGGGAGCAAAAATGATGTAGCCGCTACATAAGCACCCACACAAACACCAAGGAAGACGGTCATTATGTCTACAAAAGCCCCAGCCATAGTCGCACCTAACCTATCAGTAACACCACTTACACGTAGAAGATTGCCAAGCATAAAACAACTAATGATGGGCAATGCCTCGGGGACGAGAAGCCCAACAACAACCATGACCATAATGGGGAATATTATCTCCTCTGCCTTAGAGATTTCCCGCAGCTTCGGTGCCATATATGTTTTTCTTTCCTTTTCAGTGGTTACCGCCTTAATTACCGGAGGTTGGATTAATGGCACCATAGCCATATAAGTATAAGCAGCTATAGCGGTAGCACCTAGAAGCCAAGGCGCTAGCCTTGTGGTAAGGTAGACTGTAGTGGGGCCGTCCGCACCACCTATAATCCCTATGCTGCAAGCCTCCGGGATATTGAATCCCAGTGCTAGAGCCATAAAGAAAGCAGCATAAACTCCAAGCTGAGCTGCAGCTCCCAGGAGGAAGTAAATAGGCCGAGCGATAAGAGGGCCAAAGTCGGTCATCGCTCCTATGCCTATGAATATGAACAGGGGAATTAGTCCCCAACCAAAGCCATATTGGAAAATGCGGGATAGAAATCCAATTGGTCTCCCCCCCTGCTCCATTAGCGCTGCCCAAGTAGGCGGTAAATAATCCACCATAGTTCCATCAGGCATTTGGAACCCCATAACATGATAGCCTAGAGGTATGTTAACCAGGATGATACCAAAGCCTATGGGCACTAAAAGTAGCGGTTCCCATTTCTTAGCTATGCCCAGGTAAATTAAGGTACCTGCCATAACCCACATTACCAAGTGCTGCCAGGTGAAGTAAGCAAGTCCCATTTCCATGCCAAACATGGTTATACCTCCAATTTACCTTGAGTAGAATCCAGTAACAGCGAAGGTTTTCAATTATCTCTCCGTCTTAGTTTCTTCTGCTTTAGCTTTTTCCTTTCCCCTTTTAATCCTTTGAAATACAAACCCTATTAGCCAAGTTACCACAGCGAGAATAATTAGTATGAGAAAGACGGTGCCGAAGCCTTTCCCTGCTAGTAAGCTAGCCTCACCCCAATTTATTGTCATTGATACCATAATATTCTACCTCCCCGAACCTAAAAATATCGCTTATTGTAACACAGATGAAACAATTATATACTGTATTAACTACCGCGGAAAAGAGCTGAGTTGCAAAATTTGTCTCTTCCCTCTAAAATACTTTCCTGCTTAGTCTAGAAGCTATATAAACAAGGGGCCATTAGCTCAGTTGGTTAGAGCACGGTCCTGATAAGACCGGGGTCTGTGGTTCGAGTCCACAATGGCCCACCATCTATGTGAGTCTATACTATCTGTCTCGTCTTAGTAAGCAATAATAGATAAGGTAATGCTAGGATTTGTCAGCTCAAATTATATTTGGCATAATAAATCAGGGACTCCACAGTCCGGAGGGATCGCATAGTGGTCTAGTGCGGCCGCCTGCTAAGCGGTTACCCCGAGAAATTGGGGTCGTGGGTTCAAATCCCACTCCCTCCGCCATTTATTATGTTTTGGTGTTACCTAAGCGTTTTTTAAGATAGTCGATAGCTTTCACTGGTGTGGGGTCGGTATGATTAAGCATAGCTAAATAATAGCTGACCCAGTCCCCAAGAAAGACAAGGCTCATCATCTGCGTTAAATACCCTGCGCCTTTGCTGTCAATAATTTCATGTTCTACTCCAGCCTTTTTCAGAATCTCGCTGGTTATTTGATACCGAGCCGTAATTCTGGGATGGAGTAAAGGACAGCGAAGCAAGATTACATACACCTTGCTTGCCATTTCCTGGGGAAACTCATAGCCGACTACAGCATTGTGGTTAAGTTCGGAGAAGGTTTCATAAAAAGCCCAGGTTTTGCTATTCTCGTTGAATTGAGCTTTCCACCTTTGGGCTACTGGGGAAAGTATGCCAGCACCATAGATGACTACCAGCTTGCCAAATAATTTACTGGCTAGCTGTTTAGCTGGATTAAGAGACATAGGTATATTTTCCGCTAGCTTGCCTAAAAGCCCCTCAAGTAGTTGAGCCATTTCTTCCACCAGGGCTGGCAAGGCTTGTACAGTGAGGTTGCTTCGCTTCGCTCGCAATGACAAAATGGAACCAGCCGATTTATCCTCAAGGAAGCCCAGTTTGCTAAACAAGGCAATAAGGGGAATAAAACTATATCCTAAAGCAGCCCGGGGCTGGGAGAGGTAGTCTATAGTGAAAACAGGAATCCCTCTTTCCCGAGCTAGATTTTTTAATTTGCCACCAGTGGTGATAGCTAGTTTCTTACAATTTATGCTCAATGCCTGCGTAAATGCAGATAGAGTTTCCTCCGTGTTTCCTGAATAGCTGGAGGCAATAACCAGGGTTTTAGCATCCACGAAAGGAGGCAAATCATAGCCACGATGGACGAATATTAGTGGTTTGCTTAATTCTGAAGTCAAGCTACGCAGCAAATCACCGCCAATAGCCGAACCACCCATACCACAGATAACTATCTTGTCAATATCCTTGAAGCCGGTGGGTAAAGCGAACTTATTAGCTTTTTCCCAGGCCTGGCGGCATTGTTGAGGCAAGCCATGAAGATGAACTACCATCCCATCTGGGTCGTATTGCCTATATATCTCTAAGTTATCCAGGTCCATCATATTAAAATCCTAAATACTAATTTCTAAACTCTAAACAAACTCAAAATTCTAAATCCAAGGGCTCAAAAGGGTTTGGGATTTGGGACTTTGGTCATTTGAATTTATTTCGAATTTGGTGCTTAGGATTTCGTTTTTCCTCCTCCTAAATGCCTATCAGTCTCTTGCCTTCATCTAACAGTTTTCTTACTTTTTCCAGGCTTTCACCTTCGGCGTAAAGGCGAACCAGTGGCTCCGTGCCTGAAAAGCGAACGAGCAACCAAGATTCATCAGCCAGGAAAAAGCGAAATCCGTCAGTGGTATCTACCCTGGTTACCTTGGCTCCAGCTATGGTACCTATAGAGCCAGAGGTGAGTCGGTCTACGATTTTTCGGCGCTTGCCTCTAGTGACATGAAAGTCGACGCGCTTGTAGTAATGAGGACCCACTTTGCTATAAAGGTAATCCAAAAGCTGGGATGGCGTTTTACCCATTTTTACCATAAAATCAAGGAAGTAGAGTCCAGCAAGGATGCCATCTCTCTCGGGAATGTGGCCGCGGAATCCATAGCCACCACTTTCCTCACCACCGATAATGGCCCTTTCTCTCATCATTAGCGGAGCAACATACTTGAAGCCCACCGAGGTTTCATAGACTGGAATGTCGAAGATTTTCCCTAACTTAGAAATCATATTGGTGGATGTTAATGTTTTAACCATCGGCCCTCGCTCACCTCGAACCTCCAGAAAGTAAAGACAGAGCAGAGCAAAGACCTGGTGCTGGTTTAAGAACTCTCCCCTTTCATCTATGATGCCAATGCGGTCAGCATCTCCATCGGTGGCCAAGCCAATGTCGGCTTTTTGTTCAACAACCAACCTAGAAAGATTAGTCAGGTTTTTAGCAATAGGCTCTGGCTGGATTCCAGGGAATGCAGGATTTCTCTCACTGTTAATTTCGGTGAGTTCTATATTCCCATCTTGAAGGAGAGTCTTGAAGTAGCTGCTGCCAGCACCATACATGGGGTCAACAATTATGTCTAATTTTTGGTTTCTTAGCTCTTCTAGGTTGACAAGTTGGCTCAGCCGCCTAAAGTAGGCGGGTGTGGGGTCCAGATAATCAATTAGCCCTTTTTTCAAAGCTTTATCCAAGGCAAGCCTTTTTACACCCTCTTCCAGCCCTCTCCCTTCAAGGGAGAGGGTTTGGGTGAGGCGAGCAATGTTTTTTTCTATTTGGGAGGTGACTTCGTTTGGAGCGCTGGCACCTTCTTGGGATTTATATTTGAATCCATTCCATGAACCTGGATTGTGGCTAGCAGTGATAATGATAGCTCCGGCGGCTTTTATAGCGGGAACAGTATAGCTCACTACTGGCGTGGGAGTTGGCTTAAGGCAAAGGTGAACCTTGATATCATTGCCAGCGATTATCTCAGCAGCGGCAGAGGCAAAATCCTCGGAGGCAAAGCGGGTGTCATAGCCAATTAATAGCCCCTTTTGACTGAGTCCGCTTTCCTTTAAATACTCCGCTACTCCTTGAGCACAAATGCGCACATTGTCAAAGGTGAAATCC
>JAUWHW010000058.1 GCA_030605665.1 Dehalococcoidia bacterium
GAGGAAGACCCTAAAGCTCTAGAATGGTTAAGAGAAATAATGAAGCAGGCGAGAAAGGCTCGTCAAAGCACAGGCCGATAGTAGTGTCTTAAGTGACCACATCGTTGACTGTTTGCCGAGGGCAGAATCACTCGTCTTGAACAGAACCCTGAATTGAACAAAAGCTTGTATTGTGTAATCACCAATAAAAAAAGATGGACATCCGCAGTTAGATGCCCTGCTTTTGAAGTTCTACTAAATCCTCTTGGGTAGTATCATGATTGCCCAGGGTGCTGCCACCAATCTTAACTACTATTGGGTTCATCTTTGCCCTTAAGTAGTATATTCGCTGTTAATGGTAACATACTCCTCAGATAGGTCACAGCCCCAGGCTGTAGCTTTACCATCTGCTAGATTAAGGCATACCCTTATGAGTGCAGTATCACTGGCACTCATAGCCGCTCTCATTTCTTCCTGGCCGAAGGATGCGGGGCAACCTTGCTTCATAACACATGTGTTATTCAAATAGACATCTAATTTGCTTTCCACTATTTCCGCTCCACTTTGTCCTAAGGCAACAACAATACGTCCCCAATTAGGCTCGTTGCCATGTATGGCTGTTTTTACCAGTGTTGAGCTAGCGATAGCTCGAGCTGCCTGGCGAGCCTGGGTATGCTTTATAGCTCCCTCTACAGTAACTTCTATAAGCTTAGTTGCTCCCTCGCCATCTCGAACCATAGACTTAGCCAAATAAATACAAACTTCTTTCAAAGCCTCTTGGAAAGCTTTACCATTATCAAAGCTGAGCGTCTCGTTGCCAGCTAAGCCATTAGCCAGTAGAAATACAGAATCGCTGGGGCTAGTATTACCATCGATGCTAATCATATTAAAAGAAGCATCCACTGCCCTCTGTAGTGATGATTGTAAGAAATCAGCATTTACCAAAGCATCAGTGGTTATGAAGCAAAGCATAGTAGCCAGGTTGGGATGGATCATACCTGCCCCTTTAGCCACTCCACCAATGATGAATTTACTTCTCCCCACATCAACCTTAATTGCTATCTCCTTATGTTTGGTGTCTGTGGTCATTATTGCCTTGGCCAAATCGTGACCTCCATTTTGGTGAAGCCTTATTCTCTCGATTCCACTTCTAATACAATCCATAGGTAATGGTATCCCAATTATGCCAGTGCTAGATACAAGGACATTTTCAGCACTAATTTCTAGCTTTTTCGCTGTTAATTTTGCCATTTCTGAGGCGTCGGCTATACCTTGCTGGCCAAGGCAGGCATTGGCACAACCCGAATTTACCACGATTGCTTGCGCTTGCCCTCTGGATAAACGTTTCTGAGATAGAATAACTGGAGCTGATTTAACCCTATTAGTGGTAAAAACGCCGGCAGCGGCACATGGTATTTTGGAGTAGAGGATGGCTAAATCAAGGTCAGCGCGAGCCTTTATACCGGCATGAATCGCTCCTGCCAGAAAGCTTTTTGCCGAGGTGATAGTGCCTTGTGAAAGTAGCTCAAACATGAGATTTTCGATTAAAAACGCAGTTGATACTATAACACATGTTGCTTTATCTGTTCAGTTTCCAGAAAAATTCTCTCTCCCGCGGTGGGGGGAGAGGACAGTAGAGTCGGAGCTCGTCCCCGACCACCAGGCGGGGATAAACCCCGCCACTACTTCAGTTCACAATAGCAGGGAGCTGAAGTGACACAAATCATGTGAACTGGTACACACACTTTACCTTTGGGATTTGCGATGCTAAAATTAAACTAAGGAGCAGTATGTCAGGACATTCTAAGTGGTCGCAGATTAAACGACAGAAGGGGGTAGCCGATGCCAGGCGGGGACAGCTATTCACCAAACTCACCAGAGAGATCATGGTGGCGGTAAGGCAAGGGGGCTCAAATCCAGAGAGCAATTTCCAGTTAAGGTTAGCAGTGCAGAAAGCTCGCGATAATAACATGCCCTTGGATAATATTGATAGGGCTATAAAACGCGCCGCTGGTGGAGTCGAAGCCCCTGATTTAGCCGAGGTAACCCTTGAAGGCTACGGACCGAGCGGCGTAGCGGTTTTGGTAGCAGCATTGACTAACAATCGTAACCGCACCATTCAGGATGTGCGTCGTCTTTTCACGCGCCATGGTGGCAATTTAGGTGAGAGTGGCTGTGTCTCATGGCTCTTTGAGAATAGAGGGGTGCTCACTGTAGAAAGTGATGGCTCAGATGCTGAAGAAATAGCATTGCAGGCTATCGATGTTGGTGCTGAGGATGTTAAGACAGAAAAGGGTTACATTGAAATCTATACCCAACCACAGGATTTGGAAGAAGTAAGGAAGGCCATTGAGAAGAAAAAGCATATAATTTCTGCAGAGCTTTCTCTGATTCCTAAAACTACCATGTTGCTAGGTGAGAAGGAGTCAGCTCAGGCTTTGAATTTCCTCGACCAACTAGAGGAACTGGAGGATGTACAGCATGTATTCTCCAATATTGACTTTTCTGATGCTACCTTAGAAAAGCTGCGCTCTTCGACATAACAATATGCGCATTCTTGGCATTGACCCCGGAATTATACATCTAGGCTATGGCATAGTGGATATTAAGGAAGAAATGCAAATGGTGGATTGCGGGGTATTAAATGCCTCTCCTCGAGCTCCTATACAGGAAAGATTGCGCTTTATATATACCAAATTAAGCCAGATTCTTGTCAAACATCAACCAGACGAGGTGGCTATTGAAGAGCCCTTTATAGGTCTTAATGTGCACTCGGCATTTGCTATAGGTAGGGCACAAGCTATAGCCATCCTGGCAGCAGCTAACCAAGGATTACCCATTTACTATTACTCACCGGCTCAAGTGAAGCAGCAAGTAACCAGCTATGGGCGAAGCGATAAACAACAGATGCAGGAAATGGTAAGGATACTGCTTGGGCTTCCTCGGGTGCCTCAGCCTAGTGATGCTGCTGATGCTTTAGCTGTAGCCATTTGCCATATTCAGCAGAGTCGACTTAATCGCTGGCTAGCTGATAGAAGTTAAGATGATAGCTACATTGAAGGGAACTTTGGAATATCGTGGTACTGACTCAGTCATTATTAATGTAGGTGGTATGGGTTTCCAGGTATATGCCCCTGGTTCAACTTTAAGCCAACTGGGAGCCATTAATGATAAGGTCTCCCTTTATACTCATCTCCATCTCAGGGAGGATAATGTCTCTCTTTATGGTTTTGCCTCTGAGGAAGAGCTAGCTTTATTCAGGAACCTTATTTCTGTCTCGGGGATTGGCCCTAAAGCAGCTTTGGCACTCCTTTCTGCCTTGGATCCAGAACAACTTGTCATAGCTATCACCAGTGGTAATATTGACGTTATCAGTCAGGTACCCGGCATTGGCAGAAAGATGGCTAACCGTATGGTAATAGAGCTCAAAAGCAAATTAGAAAAAGAGTGGAAGGAAGCTGCCTTGCCTTTAGCTACAGAAAATACTGATGTCGTAGCTGCCTTAACCAGCTTAGGCTATTCCCTAAGGGAAGCCACCCAGGCTGTCTTTAGCCTTCCTGGTTCTTCAGAGCTAAGCCTGGAAGAAAAGGTTAAGCTGGCACTGCAACAATTGGCGGGGAGATGATATACGCTGTATTTAGAGATCCAAAGTTCGGAAGGTAGGAGCCTTCCTTCCCTTCGCTTTTTCATATACAAGCTTAGCACAGGCTATATCCTGAATAGCTAGTCCTGTTGAATCGAAAATAGTTAGCTCTTCATTATTTTTACGCCCTTCCTTCATGTTGGCCACGATCTCCCCCAAAGTGCTATAGACGTCCTCAATTTTTATTACACCCTCTGACAGTGGAACATTAATTTCACCTGAATGGGAAGCTTGCTTGATATCATCCACTACAACCTTTGCCCCTTTTAACAAATGCCCTTCTAGTTCCTGTTTCCCTTTCGCGTCCGCTCCGATAGCATTTATATGAGTCCCGGGCCTAATATGCTGTTTTTTAACCGCTGGTTTTCTAGAGGGAGTAGTTGTAACTACAATATCAGCCCCTGTTGCCTCTTCGATAGTTTCAACCGGGCAAATCTTTATATTCAATTTCGTTCCTACATCTTCAGCATATTTCACACAAGCATCGCGGCGTAGATCAAATACCTTCACCTCTTTGATTTCCGGAAGCACTTCCTTTATAGCCATCAATTGAGTTTTGGCTTGCATACCAGCTCCTATCATCCCAATAACGGAAGAATCTTTTCTAGTTAAGTATTTAACAGCTATGCCTCCTGCTGCTCCTGTTCTCATACTTGTGATATATGTGCCATCCATGATAGCAAGTGGGCAACCAGTGTTAGGGTCACATAAGATAATTGTAGCAACCACGCTTGGCAGATTATGCCTCCAATTATTCGGATACGCACTTACCCATTTGATGCCAGCATTTCCATCCACATAAGCTGGCATAGCTCTAAAATCTCCCGCGAACTCTGGCAATTCTAAATACAACTTAGGTGGCATAACAACCTTCCCTTGAGCCTGTAGCTTAAAACTCCTTTCAACTACGTTTAACACCTCGCCCATCTTAAGCAGATTTTCAATCTCACTTTTGCTCAATAATAGCACTTCAGACATATCTTCTCTCTTGGATGTGGTGGCGTGTCAAAGAGCTAACACTGCCTGGAAATCCCCTTGATCAGCCCGTCAGTCACCTTGGTTAAATACTCTATCATGCTTAGGCTGAGTATTAAAATGCTGCATGTCTTGTTTATAACTCCTTGAACATCTATAATCACAACCTCAGTGTGTCGGTTTAGCCCTTAAATTTTCTCCATACAGCGCTAGAGTGACTACCATCACAATCTCAGGGCTATTCTCTGCGCCACATCCAAAAAATTCGCAAAATGTCTCAGTTGTGAGCTAGAATACTACCTGTGAGCCTAGGTAATATGGGTAGAGTAGCCATAGTCACTGATAGCGTTGCCTCTCTGCCACAAAAACTGGTTAACAAATATGATATTCATATCATTCCTGTGAGGCTAACAATTGAGGGCAAGGCTTATCGGGATACTGATGAAGACTTGCCTCCAGAGGTGGTTCATAGGTTTCAAAGACTACCACGAATTGATACAACTCCCTGGCCTCCACAATTTTATTTTCAGGAATATGAGAAACTGAGCCATAAGGCGAATAACATAATTCATGTTGTTTGTTTTTCTCAGTTTACCGCCACAATTTCCTTGGCTAAGGCAGGGGCAAAGATGGCACAAGAAGCTATGCCTCATTTAAAGGTAGAGGTATTTGATTCTGCAACAGCTACTATGGCTCAGGGCTTCATCGCCTTAACGGCAGCTCGAGCCGCTGCTGAGGGTAAAAGTATGAACGAGGTAATTGAGGCTGCTAATGTTGTCAAATCAAAGGTGAATTCGTTTTTCGTCTTTGATACCCTCAGCCATTTAGCTAGAACAGGGCGTATTAACAGATTAGCCTCTTGGGCAAGCTCTTTGCTCAGTGTGAAACCAATCATTGGTCTTTCCCAAGGAAAGGTATATCCTGTTGCGTTAGTTAGGTCTAAGCAGAAAGGAATGGAGGGAATTGTTAAAAGGGTGCAGGAGCATATTGATGATGAGGAATCATTACATGTTGCTGTGATGGAGGTTGAGCGGATTGGAGAAGCTAGGGAGCTAGCCAGTATGCTTAAGGAGCGATTTCAACCTGCTGAACTTTACATAACGCAATTCACTCCAGTTATGCAAATTGTCGCTGGCTCAGGTATATTAGGTGTTGCCTTTTACGGGGGTGAGTGAGCTTTAGTGTCTCAGTTTAAGCTTGCTTCTGATTTTCGTCTCACTGGCGATCAGCCACAAGCGGTGGATAAACTGGTTGAGGGACTGAAAGAAGGCTATCGCCAGCAGGCTTTAGTTGGTGTTACCGGCAGTGGCAAGACCTTCACCATGGCTAATGCTATTGAGAGGGTGCAAAGGCCCACCCTGGTTATCTGTCATAATAAAACCTTAGCTGCTCAGCTAGCCACGGAATTCAAGGAATTCTTTCCTGAAAACGCTGTGGAGTACTTTGTTAGTTACTATGACTATTATCAGCCAGAAGCTTATATCCCAAGCACTGACATCTATATTGAGAAGGAGACCGACATAAATGAGGAGATTGACAAACTACGTCATGCAGCTACCAGAGCTCTCTTTGAGCGCAGAGATGTAATTATAGTGGCTTCAGTCTCTTGCATTTATAGCTTGGGTTCACCTGAGGAGTATCACAGCTTTGCCCTTACTGTGAAGAGAAACGGGAGTTATAAGCGCGACAGCCTGGTTCGCCGCCTTGTAGATATGCAGTATGAAAGAAATGATTTTGAACTTACCAGGGGTAAATTCCGCATTAGAGGTGACACTCTGGAAATCCAGCCAGCCTATGAGGAAATAGCTCTTAGAATCGAATTTTGGGGAGATGAAATTGACTGCATTGTGGAGGTTAATCCTCTTACTGGTGAACTGCTTAGCTACCTTGACCAGGTGGATATCTATCCGGCCAAGCATTTTGTTACCCCCCACGATAAGCTGATGGCAGCAATCGAAGACATTAAAGATGAGCTAGAGGAAAGGCTAAAGGAGTTAAGGGCTCAAGGCAAGTTGCTGGAAGCTCAGCGGCTTGAGGCGCGGACGAACTACGATATCGAGATGCTTCAGGAGGTGGGTTATTGCAGCGGAGTGGAGAATTACTCTCGGCACCTGCAGCGGCGTACCCCGGGAAGCGCACCTTGGACTTTGCTTGACTATTTTCCCGACGATTTCTTGCTTTTCATAGATGAATCACATATGACTTTACCTCAGATAAGAGGCATGTATCATGGCGATATTTCCCGAAAGCAGACCTTGGTTAATTATGGTTTTCGCCTCCCCTCAGCCTTGGATAACCGTCCACTGAATTTTGAGGAATTCAAAGAACGTATTAACCAGGTTATCTATGTCTCAGCTACCCCGAAACCATACGAGTATGAACATAGCCAACAGGCAGTGGAGCAACTAATCCGACCTACGGGATTGCTGGAACCTACTATAGAGGTTAAGCCAACTAAGGGGCAAATTGATGACCTTATCTACCAGATAAAAACCAGGGTGGATAAAAGGGAGCGCTGTTTAGTGACCACCTTGACCAAAAGAATGGCTGAAGAATTAAGCGACTACCTGAGAGAAATGGAGATAAAAACCCATTATCTCCACTCAGAGGTGGAGACGTTGGAGAGGGTGGAGATTCTCCGTGACCTTCGTCTTGGCGTCTACGATGTAGTTGTGGGTATTAATTTACTTCGTGAAGGGCTGGATTTGCCTGAAGTGAGCTTGATAGCCATACTCGATGCTGATAAAGAAGGCTACCTGAGGTCGGAGGAAGCACTTATCCAAACGATGGGGCGGGCTGCCAGGCATGTGAACGCTCATGCCATAATGTATGCTGATACAATCACCACTTCCATGCAGAAAGCGATAGAGGAAACTTCTCGTCGGCGGAAAATTCAGGAAGCCTACAACAAAGAGCATGGCATAACCCCACAGGGGATAAAGAAGGCAATCAAGGACATAACTGAGCGGGTTCAAGCGGTGGCCGAAACTCGAGTCCCTTACGTAGCTAGCCCTGTTTCCAAAGAGGAGATGCTGCGCCTCATCAAACAGCTCGAATCCCAAATGAAGGCTGCGGCTAAGAATCTAGAGTTTGAGAAAGCCGCTATGCTCCGCGACCGCATCATTGAATTAAGAAAGGACGAGGAATTGGTCTCGCCTCTAACTAAACCCAAGTAAGTGGATAGCGGTCAAATCCTTGGGCTACCTTTCTTGTGGTAGAGAGCGTTTATTTTGTCACCCTGAGCGATAGCGAAGGGTCTAGATTCTTCGTCCGTAGGGCTCAGAATGACAAAAAAAGAAGTTGCTAAACAATCTCCTATGGTAGGCATTTGACATATGAGGTAACCAAACTAATAATTGTGATGTTAATGACAGGTAGTTTAGGTGGGAATATACAGAGGTTGCGCCAGAGCCTTGGTGACTTACCTCAACCTCAAGTAGAGCCCCCTCTTGTGGTGGTCAGTGGTTTGCCAGGCACAGGCAAGTCTTTTTTCTGCCACAAGCTGGCTGAGAGGCTGCCTTTTGTTATCTTAGCCAGCGATGCCTTGCGTAAAGTTTTATTCCCCTGCCCAAGATATGATAAGGATGAAAACAAGCGGTTTTTTCCTGCTTGCCATGCTCTTGTGGAGGAACTTTTAGGGAAGGGAGTGCCCGTCATTTTTGATGCTACAAACCTGTTGGAGAGACATCGAGAATACCTGTATCATATTGCTGACAAAACGGGGGCCAAGCTCATCTTAGTTTGTGTTGAAGCTCCTCCTGAGGTGGTGCAGCAACGCCTTCTTGCTCGGGAGGGAGGAGTTGACCTCCAGGATGACTCGCAAGCCGGTTGGGATGTGTATCAGAGAATGAAACCACGAAAAGAGAGGATTTCCCGTAACTATTTTGTTGTTGATACTTCACGAGATGTTACTCCAGTAATTGATAAGATTGTGCGCGTAATAAAAAGGTAAATAAATTTTCTTTATTATAACCCTTCAATTCCCCATTCAAGTAGTGTAAAATAAATGGTTTAAGAATTTGTATATTTTGTGAGGATAGGGTTTGGAAATCAAAGTTATAGCTGGTGATATAACTCAGATCGAGGCTGATGCCATTGTAGTAAATCTCTTTGAGGGAGAGCAGCTTAGTGGTGCTATTGCAGCTGTGGATAAAGCTTTGGACGGAGCCATAACTCATCTTATTAGCAGTGGTGGAATTAAGAGCAAGTTTAGAGAAGTTAGCATTATTCATGCCCTTGGCAAGTTACCGGCAAGGATGGTGGCTGTTGCTGGGTTAGGTAAGCGCCAGGATTTCACTCTGGATAAAGTGCGCGAAGTAGCGGGAGAATCTTGTCGCTCCTTGAGGAAGTTGAATTGTCATAAGATAGCTACCATGCTCCATGGTGCCGGAGGTGGTATTGATCCCGAAGTTTTGGCTGAGGCCATAGTAGAGGGTAGCTTTCTCGGGCTTTATAATTTTGCTAGGTATAGGAAGCCTGAATATGAGGATATTAAGGAGATATTAATAGTAGAAAGAGAGGAAGGTAAACTTGCAGCTCTGGAGCGAGGAAGTCATAAGGGGGAAGTGATGGCGGAGGCTACTAGTTTAGCTCGTGACATGGTTAACGAGCCGGCTAACCGCATGACGCCTAGTCGAATGGCAGAAGTAGCTGAAGAAATAGCTGGCAAGAGCAAGCTAGAAATTAATATTTTTGATTCAAGTGATATGGAGGCAATGGGTATGGGGGCGCTTCTGGGGGTGTCAAAAGGAAGTAGCCAAGCGCCAAAGTTAATAACTCTTAGTTATAAAGGAGATGAGAGCTCTGAAAGTGCTGTTGGCTTTATTGGTAAAGGCGTAACCTTTGATTCTGGGGGAATTTCCATTAAGCCTTCAAAGGGCATGGATGAGATGAAAGATGATATGGCTGGTGGTGCTGCAGTTATGGCGGCACTCAGTGCCATTGCTCAATTAAAGCCAAAAGTTAATGTTGTTAGTATCATTCCAGCCACTGAGAATTTGCCCAGCGGCAGTGCCTTAAAGCCCGGAGATGTAATTAAAGCTATGAATGGTAAGACTATAGAGGTGATAAGTACTGATGCTGAGGGCAGGCTTATTTTGGCCGATGCGCTAAGTTATGCTGTAAAGCAAGGTTTGTCTCCTCTGGTTGATTTAGCTACCTTGACAGGAGCCTGTCGCGTCGCTTTGGGCACTGAGTATAGCGGTGCTTTTGGCAATGACCAGGAGCTAATGGATAAGGTTCTCAGAGCTGCTGGCAGAGTTGGGGAGAAGCTGTGGCAATTGCCTATGCCTGAGGAATATAAGGAGCAGAACAAAAGTGAGATTGCCGATATTAAGAATATCGGTGATAGGTATGGTGGGGCTATTACTGCCGCCCTTTTCTTGGGTGAATTTGCAGATAATACTCCTTGGGTTCATCTGGACATAGCGGGCACTGCCTCTAGCAGTAAAGAAAGTGGCTATATGGTGAAAGGAGCTACAGGGGTAGGGGTCAGAACTTTGGTTGAATTGACTTTATCCCTAGCCACGAAGTGTTCTGAGCGAAGCGAAGAATCTTAAGGAGGTTACTATGATAATAAAGTGGTTAGGCCATGCTTGTTTTCTGCTCACTTCTGAGGAGGGGCTGAGAGTAATTACCGACCCTTATACTGTAGGAGGAGGTATCAACTATTCTCCTATTAAAGAAGCTGCTGATATCGTTGTGATAAGCCATGGTCATGCTGACCACAATAATGTTTCAGCGGTGCGAGGGAAACCGGAGGTAGTTAAAGGTAGCGGCATAAGAACTGCCAAAGGAGTGCAGTTCAGAGGAATTGCTACTTATCATGATGCCTCTCAAGGCAAGCAAAGAGGAACCAACACTGTCTTCTGTTTTAGTTTAGAGGGCATAAAACTTTGCCACTTGGGTGACCTAGGACATCTGCTTGGTCAGGCGCAAATTAGTGAAATTGGCGTTGTAGACATATTGTTTATTCCTGTAGGTGGCTTTTACACCATTGATGCTGCTGAGGCTAGTCAAGTATGTAACCAGTTAAAGTCGAAAGTAATGGTTCCGATGCATTTTAGGACCCCCCAATGTACTTATCCTATAACCGGCGTGGATGATTTTCTCCGCAATAAAGAGAATGTGAGGAAAATGGATTCTAGCGAGATAGAGTTTAGACTTGAAGAATTACCGACAGTCACTGAGATTGTAGTTCTGAAGCCGGCTTCGTAATTGCAAAACTTGAGCACTGGATAATAAGCTACAGCTAAAGTAATGATTTTTAACGCCTCCGATTTTGTTTTCACACCTCCACCACGGCTCTCTTTGGCCAGGCGCGTTTTAATTAAACCTTGCGTTGGTTACCCCTTGCCGTATCCTGTAACTACAAGCCCTGAAATATTAAATATCATCATTGAAGGCATAAGAAAGGTTAGTGATGCGGATATACTCATTGCTGATGGAACTTCCAGTGGGGAGTCAATATATCCTATATATCAGGCTTTAGGATATAGCTTCCAGCATGTGCTTATGCTTGATGTCAGAGATTCCATTTTTTTGGAGATGGAAAATCCTTTGACTCAATTTTTTGCCACACCCACCTTCTGGGTGCCTAATTTGGTCTTGCGCAGCGACTTTTTGATCAGTGTGACACCCTTTAAGGTCTGTGGTAATAGCGGTCGTTTCAGTATAGCGAATCTGCTGGGCTTATTGCCGGTGAGTAAATATCGGCGAAGGAAGCAGGATGGTTGGGGTGCCTTATACGAACTTGGGATAGAGAAGGTGTTTGCTGACCTCTATTTCACCCTGCCTTTCGACTTGGGAATCATCGAGGCTCGTCAGAAGTTTTTCTATACTGACGAGCCGATGAGGGGGAGGATAGAGGAATGTGGGAAGATATTCATTGGTGAACCTTACGAAGTTGACCGTGAGGCTTCACAATTAGCCGGGGTCGAATGTGAGTATTTAAATCTGATTGACCAGGGTAGAAGTCAACTTGAGGATTAAGAAATGCAAAAAGAAAAAATAAAAGTGCAAAGATACAGAGCGAAAATTAAAAAGTTTTGTATTTTGAGTTGTCATTTTGATTTTTGACCTTTGACTTTTAATTTTCTGCTACGCTAATAGCTTATGCTAAAAGTGGTAAATTGCCCTGAATAATTTAACCAATTTATTTCTACGTTTTTGACCCGAGCCCCTGGTGGGCCTATTTTAAGCTGCTCTATTAGTTTCTCTAGTTGCTGTTTATCTCCCTCGGATTGAACTTCTACTGCATCGCCACGGGGTAGGTTGCGCACATAACCTTTTAGCCCCAAATTTTTAGCTGCATTCTTTACAAAATAGCGGAAAAAGACACCTTGCACGCGACCATAAACTTTAGCTGAGAGACGAGCCATTTCCGCCATTTTAAAACCTCATAATTATGGGTCTGGCTCTATCCAGCCGATTTAGTCCTGCTCGGTGAGCTAGCTCTACAGCCTCCTGAAATTCTGCTGTTGAAATTGGCCGTGCCAAACTTGGAATCTCATAAGCTTTGTAACATGGGTTATATTGAGCCATGATGTTGCTGTAGGTATTTAAGGAAATTTGCTTACTAATGAAATTTACCACCTCTTTTGTTCCGGCTAATCCATTGGGCAAGACCAGGTGGCGCACTAAAAGCCCTCGTTGAGCTATTCCATCTCCGTCTATTTTTAGGTCGCCTACTTGGTGGTGCATTTCCTTAACTGCTGCCCTGTTTACCTGCGGATAGTTTTCAATCCCTGATAGTTCTTTAGCCACTCTTTTATCACCATACTTCATATCAGGCATATAAATATCAACAATGCCGTCAAGGATATTCAGGGTCTCCACTGAGTCATAGCCACCAGAGTTGTACACTAAGGGGAGGTGTAATCCCGATTCCACTGCTACCTCTAGCGCCTCTAATATTTGGGGGACTACATGTGTGGGCGATACCAGATTTATGTTGTGGCATCCTTGAGCTTGAAGGGAAAGCATCATGCAAGCTAACTCTTGCTTGTTCACCTTTTCGCCTTCGCCTAGCTGACTTATGGAGTAATTTTGGCAGAAAAGGCATCTCAGATTGCAGTTAGTGAAAAAAATAGTACCTGAACCACGCCTGCCCACCAGCGGTGCCTCTTCGCCGAAGTGAGGTCCATAGCTGGATACTATGGCTTCGCTTGCTGTGCGACACCTCCCTACTTCACCCTCGAGGCGGTTGACACCACAGTGATGAGGGCAAAGATGGCAACTCTGTAATAGGGATTTAGCCGCCTCTATTCGTTCCTTCAGCTTGCCCCTGTGGAAAAGTTCCGTGTAAGCTGCCACACGTCCCTCGCCAGATAAATGGTGGATGCAAGGAGGGCCTCCTTTTCCCATTGCATCTATTCTTCGTATTCCTCGGTGGTTGGCTTTTTCTTCTTCTTAACCACCTCTACCTCTGTGGGTGGCATGAACTCAGAAGCTACTTTTGATTTTTTAGCTTCCTTCTTAGGTTTCTTGGGCTCTCTCCACCTGAAATCTCGTCTACCCATGGCTATACCTCACGTCCCTCAAATTTTCCCAGGCTGACTTTGCTGCCTCCATTTCAGCGACCTTTTTACTCTTTCCTGTACCTCTGCCCAAAATCTTGCCTTCTATGAGCACCTCCACAGTGAATTGCTTATCATGGTCGGGGCCAATGGCTTCTATCAGACGGTAGGTCGGTGTGGGATGTTTTTCACTTTGGATGAACTCCTGTAATAATGCTTTGTAATTAGGGCTTAGCTCTCCATGTTTTATTCTCTCTAGAAATGGCTTGAGTTGCTTGAAGATAAATTCCTTAGCTTTAGGCAGTCCCTGGTCGAGGTATATAGCTCCGATTAGCGCCTCCATGGCATTTGCCAGGTTGCTTTGCTTCTCCTTCCCCCCGCTTGCCTCCTCGCCCTGTCCCAGCAAAAGCCAGGCGCTGAGTTTGAGTGAAGAAGCTACCTCTGCTAAGGTCTGACGGCAAACTAGGGAAGCACGGATCGTAGTCAGTTCCCCTTCGGGTAGCTCTGGGAATTCACTATATAGCTGTTCAGCTGTTATGAAGTCGAGAATAGCGTCGCCTAAAAACTCCAGTCGCTCGTTACTGGGCAGAGCGAAGTCGGGATTTTCATTAAGGTAGGAGCGGTGCACAAAAGCTTGCT
>JAUWHW010000013.1 GCA_030605665.1 Dehalococcoidia bacterium
AATTCTAAATGCTAAACAATATCAAAGCACTAATAACAAAAATTCAAAACAAAGTGAGTTTTGCTATTTGGATTTGGAAATTTGAATTTGTTTAGGATTTGGAGCTTAGATATTAGAATTTTATTGAAGTTGGTTGGGGACGAGCCCCAACCCTACAAGATTGCTTTGTCGCAGACCCTTTCGCGGAGTTTATCCTGGTAAGCCGAAGCTCTGAGTCCTGACGATAGGAAGGAACTGAAGAGGAGATTCTTCGGTCGCTGCCCCTTCGCTCTGCTCAGGGCTTCGTCTCACCCCTCAGAATGACAAGAGACGAAGGGCTTCGCTCGCAATGACACAAAGAACTGTCAGAACTCGTCGCAAACGTAGGTAAGGAACGATAAAAACTATGCTATAGTTTGGGGAAGATGACCATTGCTTCCAAAGTTCAATTCCTTCGGGAAAAGGTTGTAGCTCGCAAGTCTTTCCAAATATCAGCCTTTATTTTAATCTTTGCTTTATCAGCGGTGATTTTTGTCCTGGCTCGCTCTTACTTAGATTTGGGGAAATTCTTGGCTTACGGTTATCTCGGAATCTTTCTGATGTCACTTACTTGTGTCACCATTCTTTTCCCCATTCCCTGGGAAGCGGCTGTAATAGGGGCAGGAGCTGCTTTAGATCCCTTAACTTTAGAACCCTTATTTGATCCCTTACTGCTCGGAATGGTAGCTACGGTAGGCGCTACCATAGGAGAACTGAGCAGCTACTTTGTTGGCTATCTGGGGAAAAAGATAATCCTTGATAAATATTCAGAAAAATATAAGAAAGCTGAGTTCTGGATGAAGAAGTATGGGAGCTTTGCCATCTTCCTTTTCGCCTTATTGCCTATACTTCTTTTTGATCTCATCGGGATTGTTGCCGGCTCAGCTAAGTTTCCTTTATGGAAGTTTATCCTTGCCTGCTTTGCTGGGCGGCTGATTAGGTGTCTCGCTGAGGCTTACTTGGGATACGGAGCATTTGGGTTCTTGCCTCAGTTATGGTGATTTAGGGCTTTGATTTGAATTACTCTTCCCTCGGGCGATTTCCTGAACGTGGAGCGAAAAGCCGTTTGCCCTGCGCTGGAGTATCTTTCAATAGTTTCCAAAGCGGCCTGTCGCTATAAGACCTTATGCTTACATAACAACCGCCACATTGGTTAGTCTGCGAGAAGCTTTTTATCATTTCCTTTTGGTTGGAGTATCTGTTACGATGCAGCGAGCATGGAATAAACGCCCCATCAGGCATTACGATGAAGAACCTTATGCCAGCCTTACAATCTGGCATGTAGCCTTGTTCAAAGAATTTCAAGGTATCTAAAAGCACAGCCTTGGAATTGGTTATATGATTGCTTTGTTTCTTTAATTCTATAAGCTCATAAATAGTTTTACGCAAAAGCTCCAAGTCTCTCTCATTGTTGATGGAGTAACCTTTGTCACCCGTTCGCAATGAAGTATATGCGCTGTATGATATAGATACATTCCAATCCTTGGTTTTTTGGGCTAAAGGCAATATGTCTTTCAGATTGGCTTTTGTTATAGCGGTGTTCAAAATAATGTCGTGATAGCCAAATTTTGCCAGCTGAGGAATTGTTTGAGCCAAGTGTTCATATAAACCTCGATGCCTTCGGAATTCATCATGTCGCTCATCAGGAAAGTCAAGGGATACCGAAAGCTGGTTTACCCCTGCTTCATGCAGTTGTAGATAGTTGTTCTCATTCAATAGTGCCCCATTGGTGACAAATATTAAGTAGGGTACAGCGTTAGATTGTTTGATAGCTTTGACTATGTCTACTATATCTTTACGTAGGAGTGGTTCGCCACCGGAAATTTGCACCACAGGTGGATTCAGGAGTCGAGTTAACCTAGCGTAATCATCTGGTTTAATCTGCTTTTCGTCTTTTATCATACCGCCAAGGTCGCAGTGACGGCAGTTGCAATTACAGGAAAGCGTTACTTCGAAAGAGATAATTAAGGGGCGATTAGTTACATAATTATATATCCCTTTTCGGACAAGTTTAATTGCATCTAATGGGGAGAAATTTGTCATGCTGCTGCTCGGTGGCTTAATTAGGCATTTATACCAGATTCGGGGGAATTTTGTCTATACTTTTGACTCGCTTTTGCGTGTTGCTATCCAGTAAAAATGTCAGCCTAATTGTTCAGCGATTTTGTCACTCTCTATCTGTGTTTATTTTGAAAAGTCTACGCCAAGAATGATCCAGATTGGATTTAACAATCAAATGAGCACATTACATTGACCTCCTGAAGCGTTCAGACTACAATACCGAAGGTCTAAAGGATGCAGAGTGAAACTTCACCGAAAGGAACGAAGGATACATGCTTACGCAGAGCGATCTCACCAGATATGGGCGTCAGATCTTATACCCAGGTTTTGGTCAGGAGGGGCAAGAAAAGCTTAAGTGCTCTCACGTAGTAGTGGCTGGACTTGGTGGATTAGGAACTACCGCCTCTGTATATCTAGCCTGTGCTGGTATGGGTCATATTACCTTAGTGGACTATGACCGTGTGGAGCTTTCTAATTTAAACCGGCAAATTCTTCATTGGGAAGAGGATATCGGGGAGAAGAAGCCATTCTCAGCGGCACGGAAGCTGGCTAAATTAAATCCCTCCATAAAGATTACCCCGCTCTTTGAGAGAATTACTGAGGATAATGTGCGGGATATCATCGGAGGAGCAAATGTGATAATAGATGGGATGGATAATTTCGAAACCAGGTTTGTCCTTAACTCAGCATGTGTGGCAGAAAGGATTCCTTTCATCCATGGAGGGATTTATGGACTCTTTGGCGAGGTTACTACTATAATCCCTGGGGAAACTCCCTGTTTTTCTTGTATTTTCCCCGCCATCCCAAAGAAGAAAGAGACATTTCCAGTTTTCGGTGTCACTCCAGCTTTGATAGCTATCCTACAAGTTACGGAAGCGATTAAACTCCTTGCTGGCCTGGGTAATTTGCTCACTAACAAGATGCTGTATATTAATGGTGAAAAGATGGAATTTAGCATTGCTAATTTGACTAAGAGGCCTGAGTGCAAAGTCTGTGGAGGTAGTAAGCTACAATGAGTGTCAAAATACACATTAATTGGTATCTGCAGCAGTTCACCAATGGTCAAATGGTGGTTGAAACGGCGGGGCAAAATGTTGGCGAGTGTCTTGAAAACTTAGAAGTTCAATTTCCTGGCATCAAGGAGGAGCTTTGTGTCGGGCAAGGGGAATTGGACGGCCCCTACCAGATCTATATAAAATCAACAAATTTATATACAACTAGACTAGCCAAACCCGTGAAGGAAAATGATGAGCTCGCTATTCAGTTTATCGGTGGTGGCGGCTGAAATTTAGGTAGCAATTTGCTTTCGTGTCCTCTTTACAGTCCGTTAGATATCTGGCGCATTGCCTCAGTTAACACTTGTTGACTCCAATTGATATATGAGTTATTATTCATATAAATGGAGACTCATATGGCATTGGAAGAGGGTCACGCCAGATTTTTGAGATGTATCGGGGAGCCGACAAGACTCCAAATACTTAAGCTGCTAGTTGAGGGCGAGAGGTGCGTTGGTGAACTTGTCGGGGTTCTGAATAAGGAGCAATCCCTCATTTCACACCACCTGAGGGCCCTTAAGAAATGCAACATTGTGAAAGAGAGACAAGAGACTCAAAAGGTTTACTACAAGCTTACAGATGCTAGGTTAGCTAGGCTAATCCTTGATAGCGAAGCTTTAATGCTAGAGCTATCGCTGTGCAAACGTCAGGAGGTGAATTATGAAGGAAAAGGAAATCAAAGAAGTAGTAAAGGGAAGATACGCCCAGATAGCTAAGCAAAGCCAACAGAGCTGCTCAAGTTGTGCTTGCAGGGTTAGTACCTTGTTCCAAACTGAGGCTATCGGATACTCGAGAGAAGATTTGGAGCATGTCCCAGAAGAGGCGATTATGGATTTAGGGTGTGGTAGCCCCACTGCTATAGCAGACTTGAAAGCGGATGAGGTAGTCTTAGATTTAGGCTCAGGGGCAGGAGTAGACGTATTCCTAGCAGCCAACAAGGTTGGTTCCAACGGCAGGGTTATCGGAGTTGATATGACAGAGGAAATGATAGATAAGGCAGAAGGAATCGCCAGGAATCATGGCTACCATAATGTAGAGTTTCGCCTGGGGGAAATCGAGAAACTTCCTGTCAAGGATGAATCTGTGGATATTGTTATCAGTAACTGCGTTATCAATCTTTCCCTGGATAAATCCAAAGTCTTCCAGGAGGCTTACAGAGCACTGAGGCCCGGTGGAAGGCTCATAGTCTCCGATATAGTCTCTGAGAGAGTACTCCCCGATAACATAAAGAATGACCCTGGTGCCTGGGCAGAATGTATCGCCGGGGCTTTAGAGCAACAAGAATACTTAAAAAAGATAAAGGAAGCTGGCTTTGAAGATGTGCAGGTGGTATCTAGCAGGGAGTTTTACATAGAGGGCAAGGGAAGCAAGGCGAGGGAGAAGCTTCTAAGCATTACTGCGAAAGCATATAAGTGACAAAATAAAGCGTAATATAGCCAGCCACATCTTCAATACTCCGCTGACACTAGGGAGTAAGTAATTGATAGCCCAGTTTTTCCTCGTATTTAAGGATTATCTCATTGAAGTATTGCCCTTTTTGGCAATAGGGTTCTTCCTGAGTGGCTTAATCCACGAATTTGTCCCCACGAGGTTAGTGGAAAGACACCTTGGCGGGCGGGGGATAAAGCCTCTTCTCTACTCCACACTTGCCGGGACAGTCCTCCCCATTTGCTGCTTTGGCACTCTCCCGATAGCGGTGAGCCTCCATCAGAAGGGTGCAAGGTTAGGTTCTGTGTTAGCCTTTCTGGTAGCAACACCGGCTACTTCCATAAACGCTCTTCTGGTTTGCTATGCCTTGCTGGGCATAGAGTTCACCGTGTTCATATTCTTTGCTGTAATCTTGATGGGGCTGGTTATGGGCGCTATTGGGAACCTTATCAGGTTCGAGCCACCACGGGGTCGGGTAGGAGAGCTTGCCATAGACCCTGTCTGTGGCATGAGTGTGGATACGGCGAAGGGATTAAAAACAGAATATGGGGGCAAAAGTTATTATTTTTGCTCTCCTCATTGCCAAACAACCTTTGAGAGGGAAGCCGAAGGATATGCCGCCAATGGCAAATCTATGAAGAGTATTAAAGAGAAAATGAGTTCCATCTTCAAATATGCCTTTGTAGACATGGTAAAAGAGATTGGCCCCGAGCTGCTTTTGGGATTGGTTCTGGCGGCTCTAGTGGCGGCGATTGCTCCCGTAGGGAAATTTGTGGGAAGCTATCTCGGCGGCGGATTAGGGTATCTCTTCAGCCTTACCTTTGGCCTGATCATGTATATCTGCTCCACAGCCAGCGTTCCCCTGGTTCACGCCTTTGTATCACAGGGAATGAATATTGGCGCTGGGATGGTGCTACTATTGGTAGGCCCGATTACTAGTTGGGGGACTATCTTAGTGTTGAGAAAGGAATTCGGCGGCAAGATTCTGCTTGTTTATCTGGTGGTCATTAGTATAACGGCCTTAGCTCTGGGATATTGCTTCTCAATTATATAAAGGTATGAGGTGTAAAGGAGAGGAAAAAGCATCAGCTGCTAATTATGTATAATATAAAAGTATTCCTGATTGCGGGTGGGGCTATGAAACCAGTTTCTAAATTTTCAAATGAAAGGAGGTTAAAAACATGAAAATCGTAAGCCTATGCAGAGAAGGCTCCTGTTGCCCAGTAGTCAAGCTAACGGATGAGAAAGTGGAAATAGGAGAGAAAGGCAACACCTGTGTCCTCACCAAGGAACAGTGGAAGACGCTCAAGGAGAAAATGCTAAAGAAAGAGCTCTAAAACGAAAAGGTCAAAACCCATAAGCTCCACCCGCCCAATAGAGAAACTTTTGCCCAGACAATGTAGGCTTGTCAGCTGGAGATAGAAGACGAGGGTTTATGCCAAGAGTTAATTTTTATGATTCTAAAACCTGCACCTTAGTAGGGCTTGGCATCAATGTAGCTCTATCAATTTTCAAAATGCTCGCCGGTATACTTGGTTTCAGCTATGCTATGATAGCCGATGCCATTCACTCTATCTCCGATTGCTTGGCCACAGGAACTGTTTATGTGGGTCTACGGATTGGCGAAAAACCAGCAGATGAGAGCCATCCTTACGGTCATGCCAATGCAGAGACTATCGCTGCCTTTCTAGTTGCTCTCATAATCCTTGCTACTGGAGTCTTTGTTGGCGTTTCTGCTGTTCACCTCATTGCCGATAAGCATCTCGCAACTCCAGCTACGATTGCTCTGGTAGCGGCTGTCGCTTCCATAGTTACAAAAGAGGGACTGTTTCGTTATACACTCAAGGTGGGGAAGAAGAATAATAGCCCTGCTGTTATTGCCAATGCCTGGGATCACCGCTCGGATGCTTACTCATCGGTGGCTGCTTTAGTCGGTATACTCGGAGCTAGATTGGGTTTCCAGTATTTAGACCCTATAGCCGGTCTCGTTGTTTCTGCTTTTATTGTCAGGATCTCCCTCACTATTCTCCGTCCAAATATTGGAATCTTGATGGATGAAAGGCCCAGCTCAGCAGTTTTGGACCAGATTAGAGCCACTGCCCTAGAGGTTGGAGGAATTAAGGCAATTGATAGCCTCAGAGTACATCGCCGTGGTTCTACCTGCACCATTGATATGGAAATAGCTGTGGATAGCAGCCTCACCGTGGAGCAAGGTCATGAGGTAGCCGCTGAAGTAAAAAACAGACTCCTGAGTGGGATTGAGCATGTACAGGATGTTATGGTCCATGTTAACCCTTATCAGCCAGGGCAGGTCTCAGGAAAGAAGTGAGCTAAGTCAAAAACTATTCGCCTCAAGACCAAGGCAACAGTGGATAAGATGCTAGAAATAGGCAGTGATGATGGAACAGGTCATCACCATGGCTAGAAAATTAATCCCTGAGAAGAGTATACTAATCGGCATATCTTTACACGGCATAGCCCGAATGGCTGTGAAAATGGCCAAGGGGAGAACAGATGATGGATGAAGTTATTATTTCCAAGGCTATAACGGAAAGCTATGTAAAAGACCTGCTTGAGGCGATGGAACTTGATGTAGCTATTGTGGGCGCTGGCCCAGCAGGAATGACTGCTGCTTACTACCTGGCAAAAGAGGAAATCAAAACAGCCATATTTGAAAGGAAGTTAAGCATCGGGGGTGGTATATGGGGAGGCGGCATGATGTTCAACAAAATTGTGGTTCAGGATGAAGGTAAGGAAATTTTAGATGAATTTGGCATTACCACCATCGAATATCAGAAGGGCTATTATGTCGCTGGTGCTGTAGAATTAGCCTCAACCCTTTGCTCTCTAGCCGTAAAAGCTGGAGCCAAGATATTTAATCTAATCAGTGTCGAGGATGTGGTCATTAGGGAGGCTGACAGAGTTAGTGGATTGGTGCTAAACTGGAGTTCTGTTCCTCTAGCAAACTTGCATGTTGACCCTTTGGCCATAAGGTCGAAATTGGTGATAGATGCCACCGGGCACGGTTGTGAGATTTGCCGTCTAATTACTGAGAAAGTGGGAGGAAGATTAAGAACCGCAACTGGAAATATAATTGGCGAAAAGTCAATGTGGGCTGAGCTGGGCGAGAGACAGGCTGTAGAGAACACTAGGGAAGTTTATCCCGGATTGATAGCTGCCGGTATGGCAGCGACTGCTGTCTTTGGTTCCCCAAGGATGGGGCCGATATTTGGTGGTATGCTACTGTCTGGCAGAAAGGCAGCTAAATTGGCTATAGAGTTGCTGAAATAAGAGATCCTTTGCCCCCAGCGTTCAGGGTAACAAGCAGATTGCTAGAAATATTATGTCAAGAACAATCGCTGAAATTAATGAGAAAATAAAAAGGGGAAAGGCAGTAGTGGTGACTGCTGAAGAGGTGATTGACATTGCCAGGGGAAAAGGCATACGCAAAGCAGCGGAGGAAGTTGATGTGGTCACTACCGGCACTTTCGGCCCTATGTGTTCCTCCGGGGTGTTCCTCAATTTTGGCCATTCCCAACCCAAAATAAAGCTTGGTGGTGGTAAGGCTTACCTCAACGATGTTCCAGCCTACACCGGTCTGGCTGCTGTAGATGTCTTCCTCGGGGCTAATGCTCTACCTGAGGATGACCCCAGAAATAAAATCTATCCTGGCGAATTTAACTATGGCGGTGGGCACGTTATCGAGGAACTTGTAGCCGGAAAAGATGTCAGGCTGATAGCCGCTGCTTACGGCACAGATTGCTATCCCAGGAAAAAGCTGGAAACCTGGATTAACCTCAAAGACATCAATAATGCCATCCTGTTTAATATAAGAAACGCCTATCAAAACTATAATGTCGGTGCGAATTTATCAGACCGAACGATTTATACCTACATGGGTGTGCTGAAGCCAAATCTGGGCAATGCCAATTATTGTACCTCGGGAGAGCTTTCCCCTTTGCTCAACGACCCTTATTACAAAACTATAGGCATAGGGACCAGGATATTCCTCGGCGGTGGCATTGGCTATGTTGCCTGGCATGGCACACAGCATAATCCCAGCGTTTTACGCACAGACGACGGTGTGCCTAAAGAGTCTGCTGGAACTTTGGCGCTCATTGGCGATTTAAAACAGATGAAGCCAGAATGGCTGGTGGGAACAAGCATGCTTGGCTATGGTTGCACGCTAACTGTAGGCATAGGCATCCCCATACCTATACTATCCGAGGAAATCCTACGATATACCATGGTAAGCGATGCTGATATCTTTGCTCCCATTGTGGATTACTCCGATGCCTACCCCAAAAGGAAACCAGAAATTATATGTGAGGCTAGCTATGCTGAGCTCAAAAGCGGCCATGTAAATATCCAAGGAAAGGATGTGCCTACTGCTTCCCTGTCCAGCTACCCTAAAGCAGTAGAGATTGCCAATATCTTGAAAGGCTGGATAGAAAGAGGAGAATTTTTGCTTACTGAGCCAGTAGCTCCTTTGCCTGGAATAGAATCGGGCATAACCTTTAAGCCTCTTAAAGAAAGGCCAATAATGGAGTGAGTTTAGCTGTCACCCTGAGCCGAAGCTCTGAGCAGAGCGAAGAGGCTAGCGAAGGGTCTCTAGATTCTTCGCTTGCTTCTCTCCCTCAGAATGACAGGAGGTGGAGGGCTCAGAATGACAAGCGGGGGTGCCAAAGAATTTGATAACGGAGTGATAAGATGGATATCTCCAGAAGAATAGTGCTTCATTTCCCTCCCCGCGTGACAGGGCAGCCAGTGGTTTACCGACTAGCCAAAGATTTCGATCTCACGTTTAACATTCTTAAAGCCTCAGTGTCGCCCGGGGAAGAGGGATTGCTGGTTATGGAACTGAGTGGCAACCAGAAAAACTACGATAAAGGCCTCCAGTATCTCAATGAGGTGGGAGTAAAAATCCAATCCTTAAGCCAAGATGTAGTTCGCGATGAAGCTAGATGCACTCATTGCGGAGCATGCGTCGCCATTTGTCCCACTGGTGTTTTTTCTCTGGAACCAAAGACCAGGAGGGTGCTCTTTGACCATAATAAATGTATTGTCTGTGGGTTATGTGTCAAAGCTTGTCCACCTCGAGCTATGAGATTGTATTTCTAAATGTATGAGTCCCCAACTTATCGCCAGTGGATTAAGGACAGCGAGCTAGCTTCCTTTAATGTAACGGTAGAGCAAACAGATTTATACATACGAGCTGAGCGCAACCTCAAAGATAAAGCTCTCAAATCTGTACTAAGGCACCGTGCATCCCTAGAGAAGTATATAGAGCACCATCCCCTCTTTCTAACCACATTGGAGCCTTACCAGGCTGAGAAAGATGCCCCTACTATCATTAAAAAAATGACTAAAGCATCGCAGTTAGCTGAAGTTGGCCCCATGGCTGCGGTGGCTGGTGCCATTGCGGAAGCTGTAGGCAGGGACTTGCTTCTCTTCTCACCAGAGGTAATCGTGGAAAATGGTGGTGATATTTTCCTCAAAATATCACAAAAAAGGTTAGTAGGAATTTATGCCGGCCATTCTCCCTTTACAGGAAAAATCGCCCTGGAAATTAAGCCACAGGAAACGCCTTTAGGCATATGCACCTCTTCAGCAAGCATAGGACATTCTTTGAGCCTGGGCGGTGCCGATGCCGTCATAGCACTCTCACCCTCAACTCCCTTGGCCGATGCTATAGCTACTGCTGTG
>JAUWHW010000046.1 GCA_030605665.1 Dehalococcoidia bacterium
ATCCCCTCTAGACCAACATAATGGATAACTTTCTGAAGTTCGCACTCTTTTTTCTCGAAGCAGATATCGGTGGGGTGTCTAGCTAAAATGTCAAGCAGCTTTTTTTGCCGTAACTCTTGTACTATAGGTGTCTCCGTCTTAACTACCATGCCTTCGGAGACGGGAGTGATACAGGAAAGGACGATATTACCGTTTGCCATGATATTATCTTTCGCTTCTACTATACAAAGCTGACAAGCCTCGTCAGGGATTACTTGGGGCAGCGGTTTTAGACCAGGATAGTAGCAAAGACACGGAATGTAAATTCCTGAGCTTCTGGCAGCCTCTAACACTGACTGCCCTCGCTCAGCTTCTACATCCTCACCATCAATCGTTAATGTAATTATATTTTCTCCACCCATTGCTTACTCCTTCCTTGGCGAATGTTCAGCCACTCTATGTCACCATGACCCTGAACGAAGTGAAGGGAAAGAGCTAAAGCTCGAAGTTGGTGCATCCAACCCCCGTATTTCATTGTAGTGTGTATGATAACAAAACAGGCAAGCTGGCTCATATAACTACCTCTCCCTGAACTTTTTGCAAGATAGGAATTAGGGTTCCTTGCTCCCCTTTATATGGCGCTAATATCTCAGTCATCTTATCGTTCATGATGCCTCCGAAAACTAACTAATTGCTAAAAGGTAAATTAAAGGCTCTACTATACCGTAAATGGAGAAATCAATACAACTAATTGTACTCGTTCATATGATAGTGACACACCACCTCTTTTCTTTGATTTTGCTTATAGTGTTCAAGAAATTGCCGCAGTGTGAGGTATCCCAGTGCTTGGTGAGGTCGGATGGTATCATACACTCCCACTTTAATAGAGTCCGGCTTAGAACCCGAGCAGGTAAAAGCAATCAGGTTGGCTGGGAAAGCGGCTAAAGCTTCGGCTTTCCCTTAGGGGGCAAAGGAAAAAATTACCTCCCATATTAGTAGCCGTAGATGCAATTATTTAGGATAATAAGGGCAGAATCCTCTTACGTAGGTAGCGATGTTGGTGAAGCTTTGTGGGTAGGAAAGAAAGACATTACCAAGATATAGCAAGAACTACATGAAGGTACTTAGATATTGCTCAAGATAGCTGGTATCGGTTAACTGGACTTCAAGCGGGCGTTTTAGACTCAATTAACTCAACTCTCAGATTATCGTCTGGCTTCACCACCCCTCCACAAACTACACGAGCGAATACTCCCTCTAATGGCAGGAGATAAAATCCCGGGCGGTGAAATTTCTTTCCAATTTGAGTAATCTCAAGAACAGCTTCCTTTCCTATGCGTATCCGCGTACCAATGGGTAAAGAGACCAAGTCTATTCCTCCAGTGACCAAATTTTCGGCAGAATCACCAGGGTTTATCTCTATACCCTGGCTACGCATTCTGTCAGGGTTAATGCTCTCCAGAGCCGATAGCATTTTATTGATGCTTTCTATCGCTAAAAGGCTAACTTGACGACTGCTACCAGCATGAGCATCACCAACAAGACCATGGTCTTCTTTAAGAAAGCCTTGGCTAACAGGCTTCTTAGGGACTCCTCTTTCCTGACTCAAGCAAACTGCAACTATCTTAGCCGTGTTCCCTACTCCCTTCTTATAGTCACCGGCAACATAAGTCCCGCTTTTGCCTCCACTCTTCTTTACCAGACGAATTTCCTCAATAGTCATGCTTTTATCTATCGGCTTGCACATATCATAAATAGTCAGAGCACTTACAGACACGGCAACCAAGGCCTCCATTTCAAATCCCGTTTTCCCCATGCCTTTAGCACTAACCGTAATTTCAATAAAATCAGCATTCTGTGGCAGATAAAAATCAATCGTGACATTGGTGAGCAGCAGCGGGTGGCATAACGGTATAAGCGACGGAGTTTCCTTTGCTGCCATGATTCCGGCTGTTTGTGCCACGCTTAGCACATCCCCTTTCGCCATTTCACCATGGCGGATAAGTTCCAATGTGGCAGGCTTCACTCTCACCTTGCCTTTTGCCACTGCTTCTCGTTCCGTTTCTGCTTTCCCGGTGACATCCACCATATGAACCCGCTCTATTGATTCTGACATTTTTAACCTCCAATTTGAGACATATTCTGCTTCATTGGCGCAATCCCATCTGCCAGATGATGACGCTCTGGTTTAGAGGCAACTGCCTTTAAAATTAAGCGCTCTAGTTCCTGTAGCGAGGCATTATGGCGCAGCAGCCCCTTTAAGTCAATTTCATTATCTGCTAAGAGGCAAGGACATAGCCTGCCATCTGAAGTAAGCCGCATACGGTTACAGCTGGAGCAAAAATGCTCAGTAATGGGACTAATAAAGCCTATAGTGCCTCTGGCTCCAGGTAAACGGTAATACCTAGCTGGTCCGTTGCCAGTGATAGGTGAGCAAGGTTCAAGTGCACCAATCGATTCGATATGCTGTCGTATCTCACTTGATGGTACAAATTTCGTTACACCTGTCTGCCAAACAGGCAGGTCGGCAAAGGGCATGAGTTCGATGAAGCGGACATGCCACCCTTCCTTATATGTCATATTAGCAAAATCCAGCACCTCGTCATCGTTTATGCCTCTCATGACCACCATATTTATTTTGACTGGGTGAAGACCAGCACCCCTTGCTGCCTCGATGCCATCAAGAGCATCTTCCAATTCCCCCAGACGGGTAATGTGTCGAAATCTATCAGCTTTGAGTGTGTCCAAACTTATGTTGACTCGGGATAAACCCGCCCGCTTAAGTTCCAGAGCATACTTCTTAAGAAGCGTTCCATTTGTAGTCAAAGACACCTCATCAATTCCTTCTATATGCGATAGCATCTTGATAAGCTTAGGTAACTCCGCTCTGACTAAGGGCTCGCCGCCTGTAAGTCTTATCTTATTGATGCCCAGTTTTGCTCCTACCTGAACCACAGTTGAGATTTCTTCATAAGAAAGGACCTCGCTATGTGGCATTCTTGGAATGCCCTCGGGTGGCATACAGTAGATACAGCGTAAGTTGCATCGGTCGGTAACCGAAATTCTGAGGTAGTTTATGTGACGCTGGAAAGAATCGAAAAGACCACTCATTTATTCTTTAGCTCCCTAGCCATAGTTATAAGCCTTACCCCCTGCACCTGGCTAAAGATAGCGCCTTCGCTGATAGAACGAATCGTCTTTTCAGGCTCAATTACCTTTACCCCAGCAAGGACACTCACGCCATAATCAAACAGAACTGGTGATAGAGGGCTGGTAGGTCCTATCATAACAATAAAGCTACCCTTACCTAAGTTCAACAGCTTTCCTATGGTATGATTTATGAATGAAGACCCCGTAATGCCAACTACGTCAGCTTGAGCTAGTATTTCTTCTGCCGCCTCTGCTGGCAATTCCCCTTCCTGAGGTTTTTGCTCTATAACCCAAAGTTTCTTCGCTATATTTCGAAGCTCGGAAAGCCAAGGGAAATGACCTACCACAGCGATATTCTTGTCCCATCCTTCCCTTGCCAATATATCAAAGGCATTTTCTTCTACACATTTGGCTTCATCAATATCTATCAGTGAGTTGATGGCTGCCATCCCAATAGATGCCTCCAGAGGATTGTCCAACTTAGCATATTCTGCCAGCTCTAATGCCGATTTACGTCTTAAATTCCCCACTCCTTTCACTGCTCTATGATATGGATGCTCCTCATGGAAGGTAGAGGCAAGGCCGCAGTTCCTGCTCACTACCGCAGTCCAGAAAACGCAAACGTGTATCTCCTGAACCGGACTATCTTCACCCAGGCTGGAGATTAAATCGCCAAGGATGTCCATCTTTCCTTTACAATGCCTCCTTTAACAGAATGGGCAGGTTTTCAGGGTGGTCACATATTACCGGCTCGATAAACGGCTGGCCATTTTTTACCTCTATTATGTTTTTCCCTGTTTCAGAAAGAAGCAGTTTAATAAATTCCCCAGCAAGCTCCTTATTTTCAGCATGCGCGAGGATAGTGATGCCATATGCTATGGGCTTGCCCCTTTTAGTCTTATAGGTAGGTGGAGGGCCAGCCTCCTTAACAATTTCTATAGAGGCTTCCTTGTAAAAGTCCTCCACTCCAAAGAGTTCCTTATCAGTCTGGGAGAGGTTGATGTGGTCGTCGAGTTCGATGAACTCCAGTCCGTGTTGCACGGCTACAGAGCGGTATTCGAAGGCGTAGTCCAGGTCACCCGAGTCGAGTAGGTGGATAAGCTCAACCGATTTCGACCTCACGCCCTCGGCACTGCCGCCGGGCCTGGCTTCGCTGGTGCCGCCGACCCGGCCTCTCTCATGTTCGCTGCCCGGGATGAGGGCATCATACAGCCCGTCGGCATCAGGGTCGGGGGTTAAGCCAAAACTGGCGGCTTCGTCATAGTAATATTTCTGGGCCAACTGAATTACCATCGGTGTTCTGTAGCCGCAGGGGTCATCGTCAGGGTTGCTGTGGCCGTATTTAACCGGGGCGTTTCTCAGGACATCATACCAGGTGCGGGCGCCACTCGTTATCTCCTCTGAGCCGGGTGCGTTATCGCGGTAGCAGAGCACCATCGCATTTAGGGCAAAGGCAATACACCAGTCGGCATAGCCGGGCTCGTATAACCTGTCTGGAATAAGTTTATAGTCAGCCGAGGCGACTATATCGGGCGGCAGCTCACCGGCTTGCTCCCGCGCCATTGCCTTATTTATCATCTTGGCGCTTCCTCCCGACTCGCAGAGGACGTCAACA
>JAUWHW010000036.1 GCA_030605665.1 Dehalococcoidia bacterium
TGATTACCGCCCTCTAAGTGTAGCCAGAGACAAGATCAAGAAAGAAGGCATTAGATTGACATTGGAGCTAGAGCGCACTGCAGATATCTTAGGTAGTATAAAAGGAGAGTTCATTAGAGTGGGCTTTGCTGCTGAAAGCAGCAACCTGGTAGAAAACGCTAAACAGAAACTCCAACAAAAGGAACTCGACCTCATCGTAGCCAATAACATCAGCAGCTTTGGTGCCGACAATAATCAGGTAACCATAATTGACCGAGAAGGTAAGATTGATAGCTTGCCCCTCCTACCTAAACGAGAAGTAGCTGATAGGATTTTGGATAAAGTGGCGAAGCTTCTAAGTCGGCCTTAACCTGTCCTTGACAAGATTCATGAGGAAGGAGCAAGTTTGTGGCAGAAGCAACGAGAAAGGAATTGAAAGGAATTCAGTTTCTCCAAGCATTGCAGGAAGCAGCAGGTTCTTGGAAGGATGAGGACCATCCCGAATTAAAGGAAAAGGGGACTTACCAATGGGTGAGAGACCAGCGAGAAAGCTCAACCCCAAGCAAATAGTACCGTCCTAAAATAGCTTAAAATAAAGAATGGGAGTAAAAATGCAGCGAGAGTTCACCAGCGTTATTGAGAAAAGGGGTAACTGATATACTGGTCATGTGGAGGACTTCCAAGTGTGAACACCCAAGAGAAACTTTGAAAGAGGTGAGAGAAAACCTTAAGGAATCTCTCAGCTCGATCATCAAAGCTAATAGAGAGTTAGCGCTTAACTGACATGTCCGAAATCCCTAAAGCTTATGAGCCAGGCAAGATAGAGGAGAAGTGGTATAACTTCTGGCTTGAGCAAGGCTATTTTACCCCTAAAATAGCCCCCAGCAAGAAACCTTTTGTTGTTATTATGCCGCCACCCAATGTCACTGGTGAGCTCCATTTGGGGCACGCTTTGACTGATACACTGGAGGACATTATGGTTAGGTGGCACCGGATGAAGGGAGAGCCCACCCTTTGGCTGCCTGGGGCTGACCACGCTGGCATTGCTACTCAAGTAGTTGTAGAGCAAAAGTTGGCTACACAAGGACTGGCCAGAAATGATATCGGCAGGGAAAAATTCTTGGAAATAGCTTGGGAATGGGCAAATAAAAGCAGAAGAAATATTAACTATCAGCATCAAATGTTGGGAACTTCGTGTGACTGGACGCGGGACTGTTTTACACTTGATGAAGGTCCAAGTAAGGCGGTACGCACTGCCTTTGTCCGTCTGTATGATAAAGGATTGATTTACCGTGGGGAGAGGATAATAAACTGGTGCCCACGCTGCCAAACTGCTCTTTCCGACCTGGAAGTTGAGCATAAGGAGATTACAGGACATCTCTATTACGTCCGTTATTCTCTGGCTGACGGAGAAGGCTTGGTCACCGTAGCCACTACACGGCCTGAAACATTTTTTGGTGACACCGCTGTGGCGGTAAACCCTAATGATAGGCGCTATAAGGATTTGGTGGGGAAAGAAGTAATCCTTCCTATCATAAATAAGAAAATCCCCATCATCGCTGATGATGCAGTTGACCTCTCCTTTGGCACTGGGGCATTGAAGATAACTCCAGCTCACGACCCCATAGATTTTGAGGTAGGTAGACGGCATAATCTGCCGCTGGTAAATATTATGAACCTTAATGCCACCTTGAATGAGAACGCTGGACCCTATGTAAATTTGGAACGGTTCGCTTGCCGAGATAGGGTAGTGGCTGACCTAAAAGGCAAAGGACTGCTAGAAAAAATTGAACCTTACCTTCATTCGGTGGGACATTGCAGCCGTTGTCAAACGATGATTGAACCCAAAGTCAGCCTGCAATGGTTCGTTCACACAAAACCCCTGGCTGAAGCAGCTATTAAAGCTGTTAAAGAAGGCGATATCACTATAATTCCAGAGAGGTTCACCAAAGTATATTTTGACTGGATGGAAAACATCAGGGATTGGTGCATCAGCCGACAACTATGGTGGGGACACCGTATTCCAGTATGGTATTGTCAAGACTGTGGCAAATTAACAGCCTCTGTAGATGAGCCTTTAACTTGTGAGCATTGCGGTTCAAGTCGGATTGCCCAGGACCCCGATGTCCTTGATACCTGGTTTAGCTCAGCGTTGTGGACGCACTCCACATTGGGCTGGCCAGATGATACCGATGACCTTCGTTATTTCTATCCCACCTCAGTGATGGAAACTGGCTATGACATTCTTTTCTTCTGGGTAGCCAGGATGATTATGATGGGATTGGAAGACACCAGTCAAATCCCTTTCCACGCTGTTTACCTCCATGGATTGCTTCGAGATGAGAATGGCGAGAAGATGAGCAAGCTGCGAGGGAATGTCATTAATCCTGTTGAAGCTATAAGTGAATACGGCGTTGATGCCCTTCGCTTCGCTCTGACCATCGGTAGTTCTCCTGGGAACGATATAAACCTTGGCGAAGGCAGGCTGAAGGCCAGTCGCAATTTCGCCAATAAATTATGGAATGCCACCAGATTCATCATCCAGAGCATGGATGCCGAAGCACTAAAAGGGCGAGCGTTACAAGTAGATGTCAATGCGATAAACCGAAGCCCTGAGTGTAGCGAAGGGGAAGCGAAGCAAATTCCAAGATCACAAAAAATGGAAGACCGCTGGATTTGCAGCCGGCTAAACCAGCTTATCAGCAGTGTTAGCAGACTGATGGAAGATTCCCAATTTGGCGAAGTAGAGCAGCAAATCTACGATTTCACCTGGTCAGAATTCTGTGATTGGTATGTTGAAATTGCCAAGATACGTCTTCGCAACCAATCAACCCCCTCACCTTTACCTTTCTTAGTGAATACTTTAGAAATATCGCTTCGCCTCCTGCACCCTTTCATGCCTTTCATCACCGAAGAGCTGTGGCAGAGTTTAAAGATGAGATTGCTTCGCTCTGCTCGCAATGACAATTCAAAGATGCCAGCTTCCATAATGATAGCTCCATATCCTATTGCTGATAATAAATCCATTGATCCTGAAGCAGAACAGGCTATGGACGCGGTGATAGAGATTGTTCGCTCTATCCGTAATGCTCGCTCTCAATATAGAGTAGCGCCCTCTAAATGGATTGAGGCTCAGATCTATGCTGATGAGCTCTTACCTTGTATTACCTCTCAAGCTAAGGTTATAGAAATTTTAGGACGCGTTCATCCCCTCACCATTTTGGCTCGAGAGAAAAGGAAAGCTGAGGAAGAAGCCCTGGTCGTGGTATTGAAAGGGGCTGAACTGGTTTTACCATGGGCAGGTATGATAGATCGACTTGCTGAAAAGAAGAGGCTAATAAAGGAAAAGGAAATAACCCAAGCCAGGATTGCCCAACTTGATGCAAGGTTGAGGGATAATGCTTTTCTAACCAAAGCACCGCCACATATTATTGAAAAGGAAAAAGAGAAACTTCGCCTTGTTGAAGATAAACTGAAAAGATTAAAGTTGGAATTATTCCAGCTCCACTGAGAAATAGCTGCGGCTTTTTAGCCCCATATAACGGTGTAGCTTCACCAGAGCCTTCTTGGTATCACTGGCAACGCGGGATTTATCACATCTCTTTAGTCGCTGCTTAAATAACCAGTAGGTAAATTCCTTAACTTCTCCTATGGTCATGGATTTGCGTCTAGTATAACCCCTCTCTTTTCTAAAGAGACTCACTAACTCTGCTTGAGTAGCACCGTAGATGTGTTGATAAGCCTCATCAACTGTACCGTCATCCTCATTTAAGCCCGAAGCTCTCTTTCTTTTGCGCAACTCTTCAGTTACAGCCAAAATCAAAATCTCTTCCACAAGGACACCATAAAGGTAATTAAGATAAGCTTGATATTTGGCATTGCCAATCAATCCTTTAAATTCATCTTTAGTCAATTTTATTGGTGCTTGGTCGAAGAAAAGGAGGTCAATTAATTCTTTCTCCGGGATAAGTCCGTCAACCTCTTCACATAATCTCTCCTCCAGAGCTAGCCAATCAAAAGCTTCATTGTCAATAAGGTAACAGTAGTGTCGTCTGTTGTAATCCTCCTCAGGACTAGTCCACAACTTGATAGCTTCGAGTAAGGCTAGATACCAATGCTTACCAGCGGCAATAGCCTCCTTTAGATGTTGAATTGCCTGGATATCGCCTGCACAAGTCGACACTGTCTCCATCTCCTCGATAGCTCCTAAGAACTAATTCTATATTATATCTCCGTCCCCGCTCGGGGTAAAATTTGCCAGCCGCTATGCTCAGCAAATTGGCGCAAATTTCTATCGGGATAGGTTGCCACTGGATTGCCCACTAGCTTCAACAAAGGGATATCGAAGACGCTATCAGCGTAAGCAAAACTTGATGGGAGGTCTATTTCTAGCTCGTTTCGACTGATAAATTCTCCAAGCAGTTTAACTTTGTTCCTACCAAAGCACACGGGTTTAATAGTCTTGCCAGTATGTCTGTCATCGCTCACCTCAAGTTTTGTGCCAATTACATTGGGCACACCTAGTTTCTGCCCCACAATTTCTAAGAGGTTGCTAAGTGCAGCAGAGATAATTATCACCATATGCCCGTTTTGCTTATGTTGGTCTAAAATATCAACGATATCGCTGCGTAGTGACCCGACTATATGGTTATCAACTACCCAAAGGGAGGCCTCCGATACTTCCATCGCGCTTGCTCCCCTAAAGATAGCATTTAAATCCTCTGCCCACTTCACCATGCACTTCTCCTCATTAAGCAATTTGCACTTACACAGTAGCCACAAGGGCAAATGGATGATTAAGAAAGCTGGGATTAAAGGTATCCTTTTCTTTTCGTGCTCTATATAGTACTTGCGGAACCCCTTCCAAATATGTGCACTGCATAAAGTGCCATCAAGGTCGAAAATAGCTGCAACTTTGCTCATTTACCTCTTACTTAAGAAGGCAAGCACCTGTTCTAGAGGCAAGGTATTTAATATATGCTGGGGCTCACACCAGGCTCGCCGGGCTACACCGACTCCGAAGCGCATGAAACCTAAATGTGCCACGCTATGAGCATCAGTTTCAATAGCGAGCTTTACTCCTAACTCCCTGGCCCGAAAGGCATGAATATCGTTTAAATCAAGCCGATCGGGCATAGCATTGATTTCCAGCACCTTATCATTTTTAACCGCTGCTCGAAAGATAGCCTCTAAATCTATGGCTATGGGCTCGCGCTCCCCTATGAGACGGCAAGTAGGATGAGCTATAATATCAACATCTGGGTCTTCTATAGCACTTAACACTCTCTGGGTCATTTTTTCCTCGCTCTGATTCATAGCGGAGTGCACACCGCCGATGACTATGTCCAGCTCGGATAGGATTTCATGCGGTAAATCCAGGTTACCGTCTGCGCGAATATCAACTTCGATGCCGCTGAACACATGGATGCCATATAGCCTCTCGTTAAGTGCTCTGATTTCGGCAACTTGTTTCCTTAGCCTTTCTTCATCGAGCCCATGAGCAATGCCCCGCCCCCCAGAATGTTCGGTAATTGCTATATATTGGTAACTCAACTCTTTGGCAGCTAGAGCCATCTCCTCAATAGAATTATGTCCATCGCTCCAATCTGTGTGAACGTGGAGGTCCCCCTTTATATCGGATAATTCCACCAGCTTTGGCAAGGTTCCTCGCTCAGCTCTTTCCACTTCACCCTGAGCTTCCCTGAGCTCAGGCGGAATATATTGGAGCTCAAGCCGATGGTAAAATTCCTCCTCAATGGCAAATTTCTCCAGCTTATCTGTGTCTAAATCAGTGATGCCATACTCACTCAACTTCAATCCTTGTCTGCGTCCTCTCTCCCTCAGGGAGATATTATGTTGTTTGCTACCAGTAAAATACTGAAGTAAGGAGCCAAAAGAATCATGCTCCACCATGCGTAAGTCAACTTGTAGTCCCCCAGCCACAATAGCACTTGCCTTTGTTGACCCCTGAGCTAACACCTGTCCTATATGAGGTAAGGTAACAAAGGTGTCTATGACCTCCTTTGGGTTATCAGCGGTGCCCATAAGGTCAATATCTCCCAAAGTTTCCCTGAAGCGACGCAAACTGCCAGCGTAAGTCAAATTCCTTACCCCGGGAACGGAGCGAAGGGAGCCCAGGATTTCCTCCACAATGGGCAAAGCTTCCCCAATGGGAATACGCTGGTCTTTACGCCGCAAGGCTTGAATCTGCTGTAGAATATTGTTGGCAGTCTTATCGCCAAGGCGGAAAAGCTTAGCTACTCGGCCACCATGTATTGCTTGCTCTAAGGCATCAACTGAACTTACTCCCAGCTCACGGGAAAGCCTATTAGCCGTCTTGGGACCGATTCCTGGAATAGCTAGGAGATTGGTTATCCCTTCAGGGAATCCAGCCTTGAGATTCTCATAGTAGTCCAGTTTTCCCGTAGTCACCAGCTCAGTAGTCTTTTTAGCTATTGCCTCACCAACACCGGGGATACTCCTCAGGTCCTCCCCTTCATCAAGCATAATCTTTATTTCCTTGGGATAATGCTCGATAGCCCGAACTGCCTTCTGGTAAGCACGAATCTTAAAGACATTCTCCCCCTTGAGTTCCAAGAGGTCAGCAATATCACTAAATACTTTACTAATAGCTGTGTTTTTCATCTGTTCTTAATCTTTCCCCTTATCCACTCCCAGTCAGGATTGCCATGATTAAAGAAAGACTTGAAGTTATCCTTCAACCACTCATAATAGTCATCTTCAACATACTGACAAAAAGCTTCCACAAGCTCTTCCCTCAAAATATCCTTAGGGATTTCCAGTCCCATATCTTTAGATTGGCAGTCAAGGAATTCTTCAACAACATTTCTATCAAGCATCTTTGCCCCCTGCTTTCATGATCCAGGTACTCAACGGACAATTCGAACGGGGACCGTGGGATTGAACCCACATGGTCGACCTTAAAGACCGCCATCCCGCCATTAAATGTTTACGCGACATGATAAGTCTATTTTCCTAAGTTCAGGACATATATCTAACATCTCTTCGGTTATGAGCAAACGTCTATTTCGCCTTTCTACGTTCTCAAGAAAAAGGCTCTTTTGTAGGAATAAAATAATCAAAATTATTTGACATGGCGTAATCGAAACAGCCTCAACAGTTTTCCTGTACTTATCAAGATTTAGCCAACGAGATAGGTCTTCTACTTCTGCGTCAGCCAGACCCAGATACTCCTCGACAACAATGCTCGCCCTTCGTAAATCTGCAGGTAAATTTTCAGGACTCCAAACATTTTTGAGTAGATTTATTATCCTGTTCCTTTGTTGGTACGGTTTATAGTCTCGCTCCTCCTGGATAGATGATACTGTCAAGAAATCGGATAGTACGACATCTACCAACTCTAGGTTCGCTCTCAGTTCACTAGCTGTTCTCTCTTTTTGCCATGTTAGTGTATCCGCCTTGTATGTCTCGCCACGAATCACCTCAGCTAGTGCGTGCTGCAAACCAGTTCTGATCTGTAATTCAAACTTCTTCCCTAATATCTCTTTACTACTTATGAACGGACTGTCCTTAAAAGTCAATATTAATTGAATATCATCGTATATGAACTCGTTCGGGCGATAATTCCTGAAATTCCGTCTTTCCACATTGAATATTTTCTTTATCTTTTTGAGAATTCCATCTATATCCGAGTTACTGTTGACTACTAGTCTGCAAGCAACTAGGTCTTCAATGTCATCAGCCGGATTTTGACATCCTTCTTTCTCTATCTTGGCCATCAGGCTCTCCTTCGGTTTTATCCTTGCCTTGACATACGGAACGTCCAATGAATCTGCCATATTCCCGAGTGTTTGGTCAATGTTGGACGTAAGAAGATTTAAAGAATCTCCTATTTTGCCGTAGAAGACTTCAATAGCCCTAGGAATTATCATTTCCGTTTCACAACGATAAGTCTTTTTAATGTGTCTTCACGCCTCTGCCTACTTCTGATACTGTTTGATGCCTGCCTAACTGCCCATGCGTAAGTTTGAGCTACCTCATCATCTGGCTCATTTTGGATTCTATGTGCGAACTGCAACAGGTTGTTTTTCGTTCTTTCAATATCTATGCTTAAGTTACTATTCCTCTCGTCGTATAATTTGGACATTGCAGACCACAAAGAATATAGATCTGCAAGGTTACTATAACGTGTTCTATACAAATTTAGATTCGCAATCATATTCTTACATATTTCATATTTTCTCCTATTTTCATCTAAATCTGGAATACCTTCATCATAATTTGCATAATACTCATCTAAATGGACCCTACCATCTTTTATTCCATGCATAACTACCAAAAATATTTCAGAGATATATTCGATATCCAGCATCCTTCTTATTCTTGAAGTAGTAGATATCCCCATGTCATGCCAGAACGGATCATCTGCTAGCTGGGTTACATAGGTAATAAACACTCCATTGTACCGGGCATGACGTAGCTCCTGTGCATTTAACCTAGCCACATTCCTGTTTAACCTGTCAAAGCATCCATTTAAGTCTGTTCTGTCCGCGTCCTTGAGATACTCTATTGTGAATTTATATCTCCAGAAACGAGCCTTCACTTCATCTGGTAGTTGTGAAAAATACTTGTCCGCATAAGCAGGATCGCTATATCCACTCGATACAGCTAATTCATCGTTCACAAATTCGAAAACCGTCAAAAGTCTTTGCTTACCGTCAACAACATGGTATTTAGTAATGCCAGTGGGACTAATCTCAACTGCCAGAAATATGGTTGGACAAGGGAAGTTTCGAAGAATCGTATCAATGAAGTAGACTTTGTAGTCATTATTCCAGATACTTTTCCTTTGGTACGGAGGCTCTAAATCCAGACCTCCCATTCTATATTGGTCTGTAAACCAAGACAGCATTTGAAAATTTGAATCTCTCTCCATCTATCTTATACCTCCATAAGCTTTTCTTTTGTATAAGCTAACCCTGCTCTTTCCTTCGCAGATTGTAACTTCTGTACCTCCTCTGTTACGCTTCTATTAAGTCATTAAACTTCACTCCCGGTATCACCAGATTATTGATACGGCTTTACAAAAGATGTCATTAGACCGTGGATCTCACATTAAGACGCTCCACATCCCTGTTACTCTGCTTCCTAACATTCTTTACCTCCCGCAGCAATACTTATATTTCTTGCCTGAGCCACAGGGGCAAAAACATTACATTCCATTGTCAGCCTTTCATTATCCTCGATAAATTTCCTTGCGGTGACCGACACGCAGCACTATGATTTCATCACCTTCAAGGTCAAAAATAACTCTGTAGTCTCCAACTCTAAATCTGTAACTCCCTAAGGAAGGGTCAACCATTCTCCGCGCATAACCCAAAGGGTCTTTACTATATCTTGTTATGGCATCTCCTATCCTTTCTTTAACCTCTGGCTCCAACATAGAAATATCTTTCATTGCCTTTCTAGTGAAAACAATTTTATACTTCATTCGGGTAAGACTTACCCCGTGAACAGCTCTTCATAGGGAACAGTTCTTCCCTCCTTGTAATCCCTCCGCGCTTCATCAATACTTTCGAGATATTCAGGGCTTATAGCAGCTAAGAGGTTTTCAATAAAGAATTCTCTATCCTCATCACTTAGCTTCTGTAACGCAGTGATTAACTCCCTGACAGAGAAACCAATTTTGACCTCAACTTTCGGCGATTTCTTCATGTCTCCTCCCTATTTATAGTAAGCTGAGATTGCTTCGCTTCACTCGCAATGACAAGTATAAGAAGCTCTCACCTCCCACAGCAATATTTGTATTTCTTGCCCGAGCCGCAGGGGCAGGGGTCGTTGCGACCCACTTTCTTGCCAGCTACTACAGGCGCCCTTTTGCGTGGGGGCTCTTTCCTAATGCTGACATGGTAAATGCTGTGAACAACATCATGCTGGATATTAGCTAGAAGACTATCAAAAAGAGCGTGCCCTTCCCTTTTATATACTACGAGAGGTTGTTGTTGACCAGCAGCTCGTAGCCCCACTCCCTGCCGTATATGCTCCATAGCAGTAAGATGCTCCATCCATAACCTATCAATGACACGCAGCATCACCAACCTTTCTGCCAGTCGCATATTAGCAGAGCCTATTTCCTGTTCTCGTTGATTGTAAAGTTCTGCGGCATAATCACTTAACTTTTCTATGATTTGCTTGCCATCAAATTGAGATTGCTTCGCTTCCCCTTCGCTGTGCTCAGGGCTTCGGCTCATCGCAATGACAGACTGGGACAATGGGAAAATAGCGGAGACATCTTCAATCAAACCTGATAAGTCTAGCTCGCCCATATTGTGGTCAGTGTGAGTATTTACTACGCCTTGAATTTCATCCTGAATCATAGAGATTATATTTGCTTTTAGGTCAGCGCCGCTCAATATTTTCTTTCTCTCACTATAAATCACCTCACGGTGCTTGCTGACCACATCGTCATATTCCACAAGATGTTTACGAATATCGAAATGATAGCCTTCTGTCTGGACCTGGGCGTTTGTTATAGCTTTAGTGACCATGGGATGCTCAATAGGAGTATTCTCATCCATGCCAGCCCACTGCATAAACCCTTTAACTCGGTCGCCGCCAAAGCGGCGAAGGATCTCATCTTCTAAGGAAGCGTAAAAGCGAGAGCTGCCCGGGTCACCCTGTCTTCCTGCTCGACCACGAAGCTGATTATCAATACGCCTGGCTTCGTGATGCTCAGTGCCAATAATGTGAAGCCCCCCCAACTCAACTATCCTATTATGTCCCTTTTCCCATTCTTGGGAATCGCACTCCCCAGGACTGCCACCAAGGATGATATCCACACCACGCCCAGCCATATTGGTGGCTACAGTTACCGCTTCTATACGTCCAGCTTGCGCAATTATGCCTGCCTCTTTTTCATGATTCTTGGCATTTAACACTTGATGCGCTACGCCCCTTCTTTTTAGGAGGTCGCTTAAATACTCCGATTTCTCAATAGAAGTTGTACCTATAAGGACTGGCCTTTCCTGGGTATGCAATTGCTCAATTTCCCTGGCTACGGCGGCAAACTTAGCCTTCTCATCTTTGTAAATCTGGTCAGTATATTCAGTGCGAACCAACGGTTTGTTCGTGGGTATGACCACTACTTCTAATTTATAAATCTTGTGAAATTCCTCAGCTTCAGTGGCGGCAGTTCCAGTCATGCCAGCTAATTTGCGATACATGCGGAAATAATTCTGGAAGGTGATGGTAGCCAAAGTAACACTTTCCCGCTGAATCTTTACTCTCTCTTTAGCCTCAATAGCTTGATGTAGCCCTTCAGAATACCTTCGACCGAACATCAACCTGCCGGTGAATTCATCCACGATGATAACTTGCCCATTCTTGACCACGTAATTATCATCCCTCTTAAATAAGGTGTGAGCCTTGAGCGCATTATTCAAATACTGTGTAAGGAAATAATTAGAGGGGTCGTAGAGGCTGGGTGCCTTAAGTAAACCTTCCCTTTTTAGCATCTTTTCTACATTGGTGATGCCGGCATCAGTGAGGTTGACAGTGCGTGTCCTCTCTTCAATGGTGTAATCCTCATCTTTGCTAAGCCGTGAAACCAGATGAGCGAAGGTATAGTATTTCTGAGTGGCTTCCTCAGCGGGGCCGCTTATGATTAGCGGAGTGCGGGCTTCATCAATGAGGATGTTATCTACCTCATCAACGATGGCGTAGTTAAGCGGGCGCTGCACGCATTGAGACAAATCCAGGACCATATTATCTCTAAGATAATCAAAACCGAATTCGTTATTGGTGCCATAAGTTATATCGGCTTCGTAAGCCTGGCGGCGAGTGATGGGACGGAGAAAATCCCATTTCTTATCTTCTGATTCATAACTAGGGTCATAAATATAGGAGGGGGCGGGTTGGTCTGAGCCTTTCTGAGGGTTAATACAGGCAACGCTTATACCCAGGGCATGATAAATAGGACCCATCCAGTGGCAATCACGCTTGGCAAGATAATCGTTAACGGTAACTAAATGGCAACCTTTTCCGGTAAAGGCATTGAGATAAAGGGGCAAAGTAGCTACCAGGGTTTTTCCTTCACCGGTTGCCATCTCAGCTATTTTGCCCTGATGAAGGACAATGCCGCCCATTAACTGAACGTCGAAATGCCTCTGCCCAATAGTTCGCTTAGCTGCTTCTCTCACGGCAGCATAGGCCTGGGACAAAAGCCTATCCAGGCTTTCGCCTTCTCTTAGCCTAGCCTTGAACTCATCAGTTTTAGCTCGAAGCTCAGCATCGGTGAGTTTCTCAAACTCAGGCTCCAGTGAGTTTATGCGGTCAACTGGAGGTTGGAGGCGTTTCAGCTCCTTCTCATTAGAATCAATTAAACTGCCAAGCCACTTAAACATTTTTACTCAAACATAGCTCCTATAGATAACCCGGTATGAATACGGTGGATAGCTTCACCGATAAGCGAAGCTATAGGCAAAACAGTAATCTTATCCAAGTTTTTATTACCAGTGACAGGAACAGTATCTATAACTACCACTTCTTTTACCGGGCTGGAGGCTATTCTTTGAACAGCCGGGCCTGAGAACACAGGGTGAATGCAGCAACTATAAACCTCAGTAGCACCTTGCTTCAAAAGGGTATTTATTGCACCAATTAAAGAGCCAGCGGTATCAACCTCGTCATCAACAGTCAAAGCACACATCCCTTGAACCTCACCAATGATATTGAGAGTTTCAGTAGCGTCAGTATTTCCCAGACGCCTCTTTTCAATGATGGCCAAGGGAGCTTCCAGATTAGCAGCTACATCGCGGGCACGCTTGGAGATGCCAATATCAGTAGCTACCACTACCAGGTTATTTAGAGATTTTTCCTTGAAATATTGGCTCAAGATAGGAAAGGCAGTTAACTCATCAACTGGTATGGTGAAGAAGCCCTGGATTTGAGGAGCATGGAGGTCCACAGTAAGCAACCTGTTAGCCCCCGCAGTGGTGATGAGGTCGGCAATCAAGCGGGCGGTGATAGGCACTCGTGGCTGGTCTTTCTTATCAGTGCGGCCATAGGCATAGTAGGGGATAACAGCGGTGATTCGCCCCGCTGAAGCTCGTTTGAAGGCATCAAGCATGATAAGAAGCTCAAGCAAGCTTTTATTGACCGGGGAGCAGATGGGTTGAATAACGAAGACATCTCGCTGGCGGACATTCTCCAGGATGCGGACGAAGATATTCTCATTGCTGAATTCAAAAACATCAGCTTTACCTAGGGGTATGCCCAGGTAATCACATACAGACTTTGCTAAAGTAGGGTGGGCATTGCCGGTAAATACCTTGAGTTCATCCATTGTTTTTAACCCCCTCCAAATACAAAAATGTTAAATTAATTATAACACGAAGCTGCTCTATTTCTTAAAGTCGTATCTGAACACCAAGCCAATTCAGAGGAAGTCTCACTTTAGGATGATTTTTGAGTCTGAGGCGCCTTGATTACGAGAGACAGACCCATAGCTATAAAAAGCACTGCTGCTCCTACAATAATAGCCAGTTCATAATTTCCTCTGGTGTCAAAAATGTATCCAGCCAATAACGGGCCAATTGCCCCACCGATTCCGCAACTTATCGATATCAGTCCGAAGATGGTGCCATGAAATTTTGTTCCAAACCAATCAGCGCTTGCTGCTGGGAATAGAGGAATACAGCCACCATAGCTGAAGCCGAAAAGAGCCGAGAAGAGATAAAACTGCCACGGTTGTCTCGCTTCCATCAGCCACAGCATCATCACAGCCATCAAAAGGAGGCAGGTGAAGAAAGATGCCTTCCTTCCAATCTTGTCTGAGATACTGCCTACTGCTATCTTACCGAGGATGTTGCCACCACCGACGACACCAAGAACAGTAGCAGCAAGCATTGGTGCAAGGCCTACATCTTTGGCATATGCGTCTAAATGAATCATTACCATTTGAATAGAGAAGTCTAGGAAAGCGTAGAGAGCAAATAGGAGCCAGAATGCTTCTGTCCTGGCTGCTTGCTTGGGTGTGAAAGCTGTGGTGGATGACAAGCCACCATGCCCATTTTGTATTTCAATTTCTTCCCTACTATAGGGCGAGAGCTCTTTCTGCGATGTCTCAAGCCTCATCAATCTAGAAATAGGAAGACCTATTGCCGCAAGAAGACCAGCCAGGATTAGGTAAGAATTACGCCAGCCAAATTTAGCGATAATGAATTGAGCCAAAGGTGCCAAAGCTAATGTGCCTATTCCTCCTCCAGACGCAGTGATTCCCAATGCAATCCCTCTTCTTTTCACAAACCAGCGGGATACTGTTGAGACCACCGACAAATAACCGAAGCCCAATCCAGTGCCTAAAATAATCCCATAGAATATATAAAGCTGCCAGGGTGCTTCTACAATAGACATCAGCGCATAGCCTATGCTTAAGACAACGATAGAGATTCCAAGGGGCAGTCGAGGACCATGCCTATCGTATATCCTGCCCGCCACAAAGTAGATAAATCCGTGCCAAAGAAAAAGTAGAGAATAAGCTCCGGAGACCATCCCTCTCGTCCAGCCTAAATCGTGGCATAGCTCTGTGAAAAAGACACCATAGGTATATAGGCAACCCCATTGCAGGGCTAAAATTAGGCAGCCAGCAGCCACTATTACCCAACCATAGAAAATACCAGTGTTTGATTTACCAGCCATATTCTTTCCCTGAGGGGTAAATAACGCAGCAAAAGTTTGCTATGATAAAAATGATAGCTTCCTTGCCATGGGCATCTAAAAAATAGGCCCACCCAGTTGCAGTGGACCTATTTTGCCTGTACAGTCTAGCACAGGTCAAAAAAACAAAAGAAAGGAGGCGAAACTTTTAAGGCTAAAAAGAAAGACAGCCTAGTCGCAGTATACCATAGACATTTAACTGTAGCAATTTCAGTTCTCATTTAACTATTATCCTATAAACTTGCCTTGTCTTGTAGGCGTCAGCAAGACCGCAAAACCCAGCGTGTGCTGCTGGTAAAAAAGCCTCTGCTATCTTTGTGATTCTATTCATTTCTCCTTGCTTACTACCAAAGAAATTGCTACTAAGAAGCAGCCAGCAATCACAAGAACAGCTCCACCAAAATTGTGAGCAATGGTGATTACCGCTATTCCACCTGCAAGCAATGCTATGCCTCCTCCAATCATTCCACCTAATCGTTTCTTTGTCAGTTAATCACCTCCTTTCTTTGAAAAATCTATGATTTTTCGATATTTAGTCTTTCCCATTGTCAGCAAGTCTTTCCTTGTCGTCAATTTCTCATAAGCATCACCCCTTTATTTCGTCATTCCTAGTAATCACTAATTTAGAACCACATTTGGGGCAAGTTTGGTACTCTGGGTTAAGTAATGCCCAAGGACATCTTGCTTCTGGCATGTGTATGCCCTCTTTTGTTGTTTCTTGCGATTGCTTTGCTTGGACGAATAGCTAGGTGCCCGTTATTTGAAATTAGCTCTGAGTTCTCTATTCTCATATCCGTTTTAATGTGATTTTTATCCGAACTCTTTCCCAGTCATGTAAGCATCTCCCTAAATGTTGTGCCATGACTAACCTCTGAGCTAGAACATAACCACGACAGTTAGCCATTGGGGAAAAGAAATCATTACGACGAAGGCTAATTAAAGTATATCCTTTATTATCCCTACGCTTTCCACTGAGCACAGGAGCGGCATTTTAAGTATCGTGGCCCACCTTTCCTAAGTTCAACCCAGCGAGTCTTACCACAAATGATACAAGCATGAAAAATATACTCATTAGTGGAACTCCTACCTTTTTCCCCTATCTGCTTCCCCCTTCTAATCTCACCTATTTTTGGCGTTACTTTCTTAAGATGCTGCTTTGCCACTTCCTCAACTTGTAGGACTGTCGCGCTAAGAGGGAAGGTAGCTACAAGAGTATAATCCTGGTGGTCCTGATTTTGGTAAAGATAAGACCGATTATTTTGCTCATAGAGAGCGAATCCGTATTCTATAAGATGTTGCGATAAAACCTGAGTTAAGTTAACCTCCTTTGCCGGTTTCAATGTCGGAAGAATTTCCTCATGTCCATCAAGGCCGACGGATTGGGAAGATCCTTCACGCTGAGTAACCCGGGTCGGGAATTCATAACTTGGGCAATGGCATTGACGACCATTGATGAGGTGGTAATACTGCCTGCTAATCCCGGCCTTATAGCAAGCTTAATTTCAGGACTTCCCTCGATATGTAATGAATCTTCCGTGTGATGTTCTTCAGCTTTCCCATATACCCTTCCTTCATTCTCAAAGAGGATCACCTTCTCACCTCCCATGAGGGCATAGGTCTCCTGCCTATATCCGCATACGGCCCCCTTCTCAATTTTTATAAAAGGAGGAATCTCTATGGCAACTTCAGCGATGATGGGTTCTATCGGCGTTTCAACGGTCTCATCCAGATTCCATCCCAAACTGGCGCTGATCATCCTCATCGAGTCGTGAGAGCCGATATGGCCGGTTATCTTCTTTTCCGATGCCTTTTTTTCCATTCATCCAGGGGGAGCCCCGTGCCTCGACGGTCCAGAACGTTGGGCCCGTAAAGGAATGCATCGCTAATGCGTTTTGCCGTAATCCGTTTTACTTCGGCACATAACCCGGTGCAATGGATTACAAGGGTGTCCATAGAAAATCCAGGGTTTACCCCGGTTCCCAATACTGTCACACCTTTTTCCCTGGCCAGCCAGTCAATTTTATTGGCAAGTTCGGGATATCGATACCAAGGATAAGCTAACTCCTCACAAGTCGAGATGACATTCATGCCCGCTTCAATAGCCATGGCGATTTGAGGGTATACCCCATCCAAAAAGGATGAGGTGGCATGGAGAACGATGTCCGCATCGGTATTTTTCAACAGAGTTTGGGGCTCTCCCGAAATCGAAATCCCCAATTTACCATCGAGCCCTATCGCCTCTCCCAAATCCATCCCTACCTTTTTGCCCTGGTCAATTGCACCCACTAATCGCAGCCCCTTCCTTTTCAGGGCTATCTTTACCATTAAAGAACCCATCGCCCCGACTCCGTATTGAATGACTTTTATTTCTCTCATAGAACTCCTCCCTGGCCTTTTTCCTCAAAGACCAAAATAATTTACGTACCTTTATTCCAAGTTTCCTTTGTATCGCTAACCTTAGCCTATGTATATACCTGTACCCATTGATTCTGTTTAGCCTGGGCCATTGGATAGCTCAGCCCCTGTAATGAATGAATCATTTGCCTCTCTTTTTCACAAACAAGCAATCAAGGACTTTTACTCCTCCACCGCTAGGGTAGACCACTAAGGGATTGATATCCACTGCAGAAATGAAATCTTGAAAATCTATAGCCAATTGAGATACGGACATCAGCACCTGGACAATAGCCGCTAAATCGCAGGGTGAATCTCCACGAGCACTTTCCAAAACAGGGTATCCCTTAATTTCCCGTATCATCGCCCAGGCATCACCTTCCTTGAGTGGAACATGACGAAATGAAAAATCTTTTACAGCCTCAACATGGATACCTCCTAATCCGAACACAATCATCGGGCCAGATAGTGCCTCTTGAGCCATCCCTACAATCACCTCTTTCCCTGGTTTAACCATTTCCTGGACCAGTACCCCTTTGATTTCAGCCTGTGGATTATACTTATTAGCATTATCCAATACCTGTTCATAAGCCAAGCTTAGCTCTCCTTCGTTGGCGATACCCAGTTTTATCCCTCCTGCTTTGGTTTTATGTGTGATCTGAGGAGAGATGATTTTGAGGGCAATCGGGTATTCTATCTCGCCAGCTATTTTTTGGGCCTCAGCAAGGCTTTTACTCAATTTTCCACATGGAACCGGAATACCATAAGCAGAAAGAATCTCCTTACCTAGGTCCTCCGTTAAAATGTGTTCAGAGTTTTCCAAGATCGCCTCAATTCGCTTACGAACGAACGACAGGATGGAAATGCTCCTGATTTTTCGCCATTGTGACTTTCCCAATGAAACAGCAATCACCTCCCGTCGTGGTTCAGTTTCTTGATGGAAGACCTATGATTTGTCTATATTCGTTCGGCGTGGCAACTTCGCGGCCCAATACGTGAGCTATACTTACTGCTCGCCGTACTTCATCGCCATTACTTGTTATCTTAATATCCTTGTGGGGCCACTTAAATACCATGTCCTCCATGCCAACACGCACATGAAGACCCAGCATCATCGCTAGTGTTGCGCTATATATTCCACCCCTGCCACATGCGCCCACAATTATTACAGATTTCCCACCGTACCTTTGGTCAATTTTCCTTATCATACTTACATAAAGCAGTAGGCTTTCACACATAGAAATGGGGTCTACCACGGCAGTGCCTGAGTCACCTTCCATAATGATCCAGTAGTAGGGCTGCTTTAATACCCCTGTGCTAATGAGATATTTTTCAGCACGTTCGACCGCACCATGGTGAAAGGCAACAATTTGCGGTTTTATTCCATTTGCTTGTAAAAACTCGGCATGGACTATGCCGTTTTCTGGGGTAGCAATAACAAGTTCATCACTAATGTAGGTGGGGCAAGGACGTACAGGCGACACTTCAATAAGAGTTTCCTCCGGTTTAACAGTTTGCAATAAAGCTTCCGTATGAGTTAAAACTTCCCGGGGGCCAGCCATAGGAAGGTCCATTACAGCTGCTCCATGAGTTCCTAAATCAAAGATGTTTTTGGGCCCAACTGGATATTTTTCCGAAATAATGTCTATAACCCTTCGGAAAAGTTCAGGGTCAGTGATAGAACGTCCCGTTTTAACATCTCTTACATGGATATGAAGCCCACTGGCTCCCGCATCCATTGCTTCGATACCTGATTGACCAATCTCTTCAGGAGTGTAAGGTAAATTTGGGCTTTCCTCTCTGGATATATTCCCTCCGGTTATCGCACATGTGATGATGACTTTATCCGGGATCTCCTCCCATTTCGGCTCAACTTTACTGCCTGCAAGAAGCTTGGGAAAACCTGCAGGGGTCATGTGATAAAGTCTACCTGGGTCAGTTTCCGAACTGTACTTTTTTAAAAAATTGCTGTAAAATCCCTTGCTTTTCTCTGTCATATTACCTCCTCTCCTTTTTTATTCATCTCATCTTACTATAGACGGAAATGGATTTACGCTATAGAGTATAGCGCCTCCTTAAATTGTCAGAAAGCTTAGCTACTAATTCTAGAGCCTGGCATGTTGCTTCATATGATAGACCTGCCAGTCCACAAGAAGGAGTTAGCAGGCTTTGTCTTAGAATTTGCTTAAACCTGATGCCATCTCTGGTAAAAGGAGCCATAGCTTCTTCTATTAATATATAGCTGAGGACTCAAATCGAGAGAGGATATTTACCATACTCTCTGATAGCCTTAATCATGGCTACATAGTTCTCTGCCCGAACACCAGAATGAATAGAGTTGCTGGACATACAAATAAGTCCACCTCCCTTACCAGCCTTCCTTATGACTTCCTTCGTTTCCTGGTGCACTTCCTCGAGAGTTCCTGAGCACAAAGTAGTAACACAGCTAACGTTCCCCATTAGACAAACTTTGTTGCCAAACCTAGCTTTGGCCTCACCAATATCCATGCCTGCCATCGGGTCTATTGGATGTACACCATCTGCCCCAGCATCAATAATCATATCGAAGATAGACCAGATATTCCCGTCAGTATGTTTAATACATGGTACACCTCGGCTGTGGGCATATTCAGCGATCTTTTGAAAATGAGGCGCAACAAACCTTTTTATAAGTCTGGGGGATACCATCGGCCCTTTTGTCATTGCCCAGTCCCCACCGACCATGACAATATCAGCACCCATATCTAAGCAATTCTTTACATACCGTAGTTGGTAGTTAACAGCAATCTCATTCACGTGATCTACGAGGTCGGGATTTTTTATCATAGCTTTAAAGTACGCTACGTCTCCAAGCAAAAAATCCCTGGCCAAGGCAAAAGTATCATTAATGTAAGCAATGATAGCCCTCTGCCCTTTGAACCTCTTCACCGCTTGCTCTAACCACTTATATCTCCAGGGTAAATCTGGGTCAGGGGGCACATAAGCATCAAGATCCTTCTCCGATTTGATGGCTGCTGCCATAGGATGGCCATCCTGCTCCTGAGTAAAGCGAACAGTTGCCCCCCATTGGCCCCGATAAATTTTCTTACTGGTATCCAGGGGTTCATATTTCCAGGCCCACGTCTTGTCGCTAAAGCTGATTCCGTCTATATCCAGATATTCAATGAAATCCTCGTAGGAAACATCAGGCAGTATAGCATTCCTCACTTTTTCGTCGATGCTGGTCTCAAAGTGAGGAACTATATCTGGCTCCTCAAGTTTAATTGTTTTGAGTATCCGCTCCAGACCCGTAAGTTTTTGCATCACTGTTTTCCCCTTTAAGATTTCTCTATGAGAGCTCTCGCTACCCTGACAGCGCTGGGCGCGTCGGGTGCATAACCGTCAGCTCCAATCTTGTTAGCCCACTCCTGCGTTGTCGGTGCGCCACCGACCATTATCTTAACCTTGTCCCTCAACCCAGCGGCCTTTAAGGCATTGATGGTCTTGGCTGCACTGGGCATCGTCGTGGTCAATAAGGATGACAATCCCAGAATTTGGCAATCATTTTTCTCCACTGCTGAGCAAAACTCTTCTGGAGATATATCCACACCCATATCCATTACTTCCCATCCATTTCCCTTCAACATCATAACAACAATACTTTTCCCGATGCTATGTACATCGCCCTGCACCGTCCCTGTTAAGTATTTACCAGTGGGAGGTACATTTGCTTTGCTCAATATCGGCTCTAGGAGTTCCAGTGCTCCTAACATAGCTTCCGCCGATACTAATAGCTCGGGTAGAAAATATTCACCCGCTTCGAATAGGTTTCCTACTTTCGTGATACCAGGGATAAGGCCCTTATCTAATATTTCCTTGGCTGGCACATTGGCATCCAGGGCTACTTTAACCAGCTCCAAAACTTTATCGCTATCCCCTTCTATTATACCCTTGTTTATTTCGCTAAGGTTAACCATATTATTTGTTCCCTTTTCTATTTAAAAATGTCCATTTGCTTTATCATGCAATTTTTGCGGAAAACTACGGCTCTTCTTTTAAGAACTCCGCTTCAGCTCTTTTTAAGATTTGGGCTATCTCTCCTTGAATCTCTTCAGCAATGGGTACAGGCTTATGTGTAGCTAGAATTTCCTTAACTTTTTCCCTAGCCACCTCATCAATTGGCTTAGACCCCTTTTTCTCCCACGTTTCAAAGGTGTTTCTATCACTAAGTTTAGGTACTCCCAATTCTTTATAATGCTTTAACGTATGCTTTTCTCCTAAAAAGATGCCGCCAGGACCAACTTTATGAATGATATCCACTGCTAAGGTGTCATCATTCACTTCAAGTCCACGAGCGAATCTCAAAGCTCCGTCTGCAATTTCATTGTCAATAACTAACTTCTCTAGAGACCCAAAGCCACCAGAATCTAAAACCCCCAGACCCATAATAATGTTCGCATTTAGACTTTGATTAACGCCCGCACTCATTTCATAACCAGCCTGCGCATCCAGAGTCTTAGACTGAGAACCGTGGACACTGGTTGCAAATGGCAACCCATAGTAATGGGCAATCTGAGCACTGGCAAGGTTGAGAAGGTTAGCTTCCGAAGATTCAACTATTGCCCCTGATGAAGGGTCCGCAGTACAGGCGGTAGTCGCATACAGCACTGGTGCTTCAGGACTGGCAAATTCAGAGATAACCAAACCAGCCAGATTTTCAGCGTTGGTAGTGACCAATGTTCCTGCTAAGGTAGCTGGACTTGTCTCCATGGCTAAAGGCTCATCTATATAAGCAACTGGAATACCAGCTCTGGCAAATTCTATAGATGCTTCTATTGAGCCCTCCTCAAACATAAGGGGGCTAATAGGCATTTGCATTGCTGAAATAATGGGCCTTTTTCTGAGTTCCTCCTTGTTGCCAACAATAGCTGCTGCAATTTCAACCATGTATTGAGCTTCCCTGGCACTATACGCCTCATATTCGACATGTTTTTCTGTATTGCTTAGAGTAGTAACAAATTGGGTTAAGCATCGCATCTTGGGTGGCACATCAGCAGCAGCTAATGTTACATAAACGAAATGAACATTATCCAGATAATCTGCTATCCTCGCCCAGCGGGCTACATCTTCAATCGTTGAAGTTCTACGTTCACCGGTTTCAAGATCTGTTACATAAGGTAAGTCCATACCACCTGTCATGAAATATGCCCCTTTTTTATCCAGTAAAACATCATATTTTGGATTTCTGGCGCAAAATTTTATAGTTTTCGGAGCCCTCCTTAATGCTTCTTCAACTAAATTTCTAGGGATAGCAGCAAGGTTTTTTTCATAATCAACTCTCGCTCCAGCTTCCTTCAAAATATCAAGAGCCTTCTTGCTCGTAACCTTAATACCAGTATTTTCCAACACTTGTAACGAGGCATTGTGAATAGCTCCTATCTCTTCTTCTGACAAAAAGCTTAAACTGGCTTTGCTCATTTTTTTCTTGAAGCCTCCTTTCCTTTGTTATTTGTAATTATCTTTGAAGCTTAACTTTTAACAAGTTCCTTTGCCTTCCCCACAGCAGAGGGGGCATCAGGGGCGTAACCATCAGCTCCTATTTTATGGGCAAATTCTTGGGTAACAGAGGCACCACCAATCATCACCTTGGCCTTTAGGCCAGCTTCTTTCACAGCTTTGATAACATCCTTCATGCCCATCATAGTAGTGGTAAGAAGAGCAGAGACTCCTATTAAATCTGCATTGTTTTCTTTAGCTGCTTCTACAAACTTATTTGGGTCTACATCTACTCCTAAATCAGTTACCATGAAACCTGCCCCTTCCAGCATTGTGCCCACAATGCTCTTACCAATATCATGAATATCACCCTTAGCTGTGCCTAAGACTACTGTCCCAGCAATGCTTATATCACTTTGCAGCAAAAAAGGACTTAATACCTTCAATCCTTCCTTCATAGCCGTGGCAGCGATGACCATCTCAGGAAGGAAGAATTCACCTTTTTCATACTTATCTCCTACTGTGCTCATCCCTGAGATGAGTCCTCCAGCCAGAATTTTTTTAACCTCCTGCCCCTCATCAACAGCCTTTTTAACCATATCCCTTACCTCATCAACTTCGCCCCTAATTACACTCTCCTTTATTTTAGTTAAATCTACCATATCTACGCCTCCTATCGTAATTTTCCACCTATCCTATCCTTAAACCTATTTACACAGTTGATTTCTATACCCAACAGTTCTGCGATATGAAATTTAGCTTCGATTCCTTTAGCCGACCCAGGGTAGAACGGGGTCGATAGCATCCCAATATCTAAATCTTCTCTCACTTCGCTC
>JAUWHW010000026.1 GCA_030605665.1 Dehalococcoidia bacterium
ATCATCTTGACAAGCTACGTGAAAAGGTGGCGCTAGCGGTAGATGAGGCAAGGTTGGCCAGTGGGGAGGACTTTGGATTTCCTGCGGCGGAGCCTGTGGTAGATACAGTAACCCAAGAATTTGAGAGAAGCTTGCCCGATATTCCATTAGCGGCTAAGAAGCGGCTTCTTGATGAATATAATAGTATTATACTAGGCAGCTCAAAAATTCAAAGCTCCAGGATTGATTATCGTGATGTTAAACGTAAGGCCATTTTTGTTAATTCTGAAGGTAGTTATATTGAGCAAAGTAAACCGGATATTGCCTTGCAGCTGACAGCTATAGCGTGTCAGGGTAATGAGGTTCAGCAAGCTGGGTTGAGTTTGGGAAGTAATGGCGATTTCTCAGCTGTAGAGGGTTTGCATGACCAGGTGCGGGAGATAGCCAAGCGTGCTGCGGCTCTCCTTTCCGCTCCTCATGTAAAAGGAGGTGAATATACCGTAATTTTAGACCCTGTTTTAGCCGGAGTCTTTGCTCACGAAGCTTTTGGACATTTATCAGAGTCAGATTTTGTTTACCAGAATGAGCGGTTACATAACATCATGGCTTTAGGGCGAAGATTTGGTGGTAAGCACCTCAACATTGTTGATGATGCCACTATTCCCGATTTGAGGGGGAGCTACAAATATGATGATGAGGGAATGCCAGCATCAAAGACCTATCTTATTAGGGAGGGCATTTTGGTAGGCAGGCTCCATTCTCGAGAGACAGCGGCCAAAATGGGAGAGAGGCCTACGGGGAATGCACGTGCTATTAATTATCTCTTTCCTCCTATAGTGCGGATGACCAACACCTTTATTGAGCCTGGCACAGCGTCTTTTGCGGAGATGCTCAGCGAAATCAAAGAGGGTGTTTATGTAAAGGACTGGTATGGTGGAATGACTAGTTTGGAGATGTTCACCTTTTCCGCTGGAGAAGGCTATATGATCCGAGATGGGAAGTTGGCAGAGCTGTTACGCCCGGTGGTGCTAAGCGGCAATGTTTTCGTTACCCTGGGCAACATAGATGCTATTGGCAATGACTTAAAGTTGAATCAAGGTGGAGGCTGTGGCAAAGCAGGGCAATCTCCACTACCCGTTTCTAACGGCAGCCCACACATCAGAGTTCGTAATTGCCTAGTTGGAGGCAAATAAAAATTAAAGAGCAAAAGTAAAAAGGCAAAGGGACAGGGCAAAATTTAAAAATGAATTTAAGGGCCGCGTCTACAAATTTGCATTGGATGGGATAGTATCCATGGAGGAGAATAAAGTTTTTGCATTTTGAATTGTATTTTTGATTTTTTATCTTTGACTTTTGATATTGTTTATAATTTAAGATGGAACATCTTTTGGAGATTTTTCGCTGCGCTCTGAAAGTGGCTGAACAAGCTGAGGTTTTCTGGGTTTCCTCTCGGGAGACTCCAGTTCATTTCGAAGCTAATAAGCTAAAGCAAGTTCAGACTAAGGAAAACACCAGTGTTGCCCTGCGAATTTTCAAGGAAGGCAAGGTTGGCCTTTCAGCGGCTAGCGGCCCTCACCCATCCCTCTCCCTCCAGGGAGAGGGTAGGAATGAGGTGGAAACCTTGCTTGATATGGCTATGGAAACATCTCAATTTGGGAATTCAGCCAATTTCACATTTCCTCCCTTAAAGAGTTACCCCGAAGTCAGCGTTTTTGACCCTAAAGTGGAAAGGATAACCATGGAGCAGATGATTGAGTATGGTAATCAGCTTATAGCCAGGGTCAGGGAATATGCTCCTGATATCCTCTGCGATATTGAAGTGACTAAGGGAATAAGCTCAGTGCACATAATCAATTCTCAAGGTGGGGAAGCAAGTTATGCCAAGAGTTTCTTTGGCCTTGGTTTGGAAGGTGTTCTTATCCAGAATACAGACATGCTCTTTGTTGGCGAGAGTGAAAGCTCATGTTGTTTGTCTGATAAGTTTGAAGTTATGGCCGATAGGGTGATCAAGCAATTGGAGCTAGCTAAGGGAAAGGCTACTGTGTCTACTAAACCACTGCCAGTGATTTTTACCCCTCGCGGAGTAGCCAGCACTTTTTTAACTCCCATAGAGGTGGCTTTTAATGGTAAGACGATTTTGGAAGGAGTCTCGCCATTGAAAGATAAGTCAGGAGAGCAAGTTTTTGACAGTAAGCTTAGTTTATGGGATGATGCTACATTAGCTTACCGTGTGGAGAGTTCTCCTTGTGATGATGAGGGGATGCCTAGTCAACGCACCCCGCTTATCAAGGGGGGAGTAGTGGCGAATTTCTTATACGATTTACAAACGGCAGCTTTGGCTGGCACTGGAAGCACTGGCAATTGCAGGCGAAGTGGGGGTGGTTCTCCTAAACCAACCATAAGTTCCCTCGTCATAGATGAAGGAGGTATTTCCTTTGAAGCTATGGTGGAGGATATGACAGAAGGCTTAGTAGTGGAGCAACTTATAGGAGCTGATCAGGGTAATCTCCTGGGAGGTGATTTTGGTGGCAATGTTTTGTTAGGATACAAGGTAGAGAATGGCAAAATAGTAGGCCGTGTAAAGGATACCATGATTTCTGGGAACATCTATCAAGTTTTGAAACAGCCTCTTGGTATAGGGAATGAGGCAAGATGGGTTGACGGGATTTTGCAAACTCCAGCGCTATATTGTCCTTGTTTATCAGTAGCGGCGAAATAAAAAAGAGAGGTAGTGCTAAAAGAAATGAAAGAGACAATGAAAGGTGCAATAAGGCTCTACAGGCGGCCGCGTCCTAAGAGCTGTTCTATGGTTGCTTCTTGGCCGGGCATCGGCGATGTTTCTTTAATAGCGGCAAAGTACTTAAAAGAGAAGCTAAACGCTGTAGAAATAGGGGAAATTGATCCTATCAACTTTTTTGAGCCAGTGGGTGTTATGGTAGAAGATAATGTGGTTGAAAGTCCTCGTTTTCCCGAGAGCAAGTTTTACTATTGGCAGGATAGTAAAACTGGCAAAGGCTTAGTGTTATTTATTGGTGAGGAGCAACCTAGTTCCAAGGGATATGAGCTGATTAATTGCGTTTTGGATGTAGCCCAGAAGCTTAAAGTAGGAAGGGTATATAGTTGTGCTGCTGCTGTAACCAGGATTCATCATAGCGAGGAACCAAAAGTCTGGGGAGTAGCCACAAAACAAGAGTTAATTGGTGAGGTAAATAAATACAATGTCATTCTTAGAGGTGATCTTCGCATTGCAGGGTTAAATGGGTTGATATTGGGGATAGCTAAGGAACGAGATATTGAAGGCATTTGCTTGCTAGGTGAAGTGCCGACATACAGTACTCAAGTAGCAAATCCTAAAGCCTCCCTGGCTGTGCTTGAAGTGCTAACCAAAATGTTGGGAATTGAGATTGACTTGACTGAACTCGGCAATCTGGCTGAGCAGGCAGATAAGGAGATGGAGAGGATGGCTAAGCGAGCTACAGCTGAATTTATTGACCGCTTCACTGAACCTATTTGGGAGCAGGATGAAGATGAGGAGGAGTAATATAGTGCAAATTGACCTCCAAAGCTAAGCGTGTTATTATCAGATTAGATGTCAGCTTTGATTGAGCTTTACAAGGAGATAGCAAGTTGCCAAGATTGTGAGTTAGCCAAGTGTCGCATCAAGGTGGTGCCTGGTGAAGGTCCTGAGGACGCCGAATTACTTTTTATTGGTGAAGCGCCAGGATGGCATGAAGACCAACAGGGGCGTCCTTTTGTAGGACCAGCGGGAGCATTTCTGGACCAGTTATTGGCTTCAATTGGCTTATCACGGAAGCAAGTTTATATTGCTAATGTGATTAAATGTCGCCCCCCGGGGAATCGTGACCCTTTACCGGTTGAAATACAAGCTTGCCGCAAGTGGCTCGACCATCAGATAAAAATAATCCACCCCAGGATGATTGTTACTTTAGGTCGTTATTCGCTAGCAAGGTATTTTCCTAACCAAAGTATAAGCAAGATTCACGGAAAGGCACGAAAAGAAGGCGATATTATTTACTATCCCATGTATCATCCAGCCGCTGCTCTTCATCAAGGCAGCCTGCACCAGATTATTGAAGCTGATATGCTCAGGATTCCGGAAATATTGGCCCAAGCTGGAAAGATAGCTGAAACCCCTGTCAAAGCTCAGCAATTAAGTTTAACTTTAGACTAAAGCTATGTCAACACAAAAACTGAGAATAATCCCTCTGGGTGGGCTAGGTGAAATCGGCAAGAACATGCTGGCCTTGGAGTATGCTAATGACATTATTGTCATTGATGCTGGGCTCATGTTCCCTAGTGAAGAAATGCTAGGGGTTGATTTACTTATCCCGGACATCAGCTATCTTTTACAAAGACAGCAAAATCTAAGAGGCATCGTCATTACTCATGGGCATGAGGACCATATTGGTGCTTTGCCTTACATTCTACCTCAGCTTGCTCTTCCTATTTATGCTACTAAGCTCACTGGAAGATTAATTCTTGCTGAGCTTAAACAACGTGGGGTGAAAAGTAGTGCAAAGATAAATGTAGTTCACGCTGGCAGTAAGGTTACACTGGGCAATTTTACCATAGAGTTTTTCCCTGTTTGCCATAGTATCCCTGATACTATGGGGCTAATCATTCATACCCCGATAGGCATTGTAGTTCATAGTGGTGACTTTAAGCTTGATTATACCCCTGTGATTGGTGAACCGGCTGACCTTAGCCGATTAGCTCGGCTAGGTACAAAGGGGGTTTTACTCCTCTTTTCTGACTCCACTTATATTGAGCTTCCTGGATATACTCCTTCTGAGCAGGTGGTCAGTGAAGCTCTAGACCATATTATGATGGGAGCTTCAGGGAGGGTAATCATAACTACATTTTCCTCTCTTATCTCTCGCATTCAGCAAGTGATTGATGTTGCTGCCAAACATAATCGTCGTGTATTTATCACCGGCCGCAGCATGGAAGAGATAGTACCCTTGGCGGTGGAAACGGGTTATCTTGCTATTCCTTCTGGCATCCTTTGCTGTTTTGATGAACTTAAACATTTGCCTCATAATCAAGTAGTTATTTTGACTACGGGAAGTCAAGGTGAACCCACCTCTGCCTTAGTACGCATGGCTAATCGGAGCCATAGCCAGGTCCAAATTGTTCCTGGTGACACGGTGGTAATGTCAGCCACTCCTGTTCCTGGCAATGAGGCGCTAGTTAATAAAACTATAGATAGCCTCTTTCGACAAGGTGCTAACGTAATTTATGCGAAATTGTCTCAAGTTCATGTTCATGGACATGGCAGCCAGGAAGAGTTAAAGCTTTTACTTAATTTGGTTAAGCCTAAATTCCTTGTGCCCATTCATGGAGAGTATCGCCATTTGAGCTTGCATGCCAAGTTAGCCCAGAGCCTGGGTATGCCTGGGGATAATACTTTTGTTCTTGAGGATGGAGATATACTTGAGCTGGGGCAAGAAAGTGGAAAAGTCTCTGGTAAAGTTCCCATAGGCAATGTCTATGTAAATGGTTTGGTAACCGGTGAAATAGATAGTGCGGTGCTTCGTGATCGCAAGTTGCTTTCACGAGATGGGGTTGTAATGGTAATTCTGGTTGTTGATGCCCAAAAAGGCGAGCTGATAGGAAGGCCTCGCATTATAACACGGGGTTTTATCGATACTTGGGAGGGTGGGGCTTTAATAGAGAAGAGCCAGGATGTGGTGATAGCTGCTCTGAATCACGATAGGAAGAACTTACTCGGGCAAGGAACATCAGCTACGAGGGAGCGAAGCAACCTTCTTGAGGCCAAGGTAAGGGATTCTTTGAAGGGATTCCTTTATAAGGAGACTCATCGTCGTCCTATTATCATTCCTGTAATTCTGGGAGTGAGGAAGCCCTCGATGGAGAAACACTAAGCAGTAAATACGAAACTCTAAACAAATTTGTTTAGGATTTACTGATATGTCTAAGGCAAAACAAAAAACCGTATCTAGGCCAAAGCGAAAGAGGACGACAAGGCAGCCTGGGTGGAACACCTTTTTACGAAGGGCTGCATTAATTATTGTCATAATAGGGTTGCTGTATTTATTTGCACCAAGTTTACGTACTTGGGGCATTAACATGTTCACCTTATTTGGTTTTGGCCTCGCCATAATAGCTATCGCTCTAGGTGTGATAATCTGGGTGGTATGGGGAGGGCACTTCTCTGCCTCAGTAAGGCGGTGGAATTGGTTTGTGGGAGGGGCTATCTTGGCTTTAGCTATATGGGGGGTGCTTTCCTTTTTCTCCCCTGAAGAGGGAATTTTAAGACTAGCTACATTTGGGGGAAGATTTGGTCAGAGAATAATAGGGATTCCTGATATAGTGGGGGGTCTCCGTCTAGCCGGGCTTGTTCTTCTTGGTATTATTTTTATAGCTCCGCGCAAGTTCTGGGGTGGACTGACAAATGCTTTTAGAAGTAGCTGGCGATTCTTTACTAGAATTCCTCAACCGCGCCCTAAAGTTGCTGCCCCTCAGATCCCCCGCCAGATAGAGGGTGAGAAGGAGCAAGCATTACCTATACCTCCTGAAGTTGTCTCTCCTGAGATAGCGGCAAAGCCTGTTGCAACTTCTCCTTCCCCCGTTAGCTATGAGCAGGCAGCGTGGCAATCTCGCCGTGAGCCGATTGTCACTCCCAGTGGATGGCGGCTTCCGCCTATTGATATCTTAGATAAACCTAGTGAGGTGGAGCTGAACAGAGATGATATTAACAAACGAGCTCGCTTAATTGAGGAAGCTTTGACTAGCTATGGTGTGGAAACTAAAGTGGTGCAAATAAACATGGGTCCTACTGTGACACAGTTTGGTGTCGAGCCTGGTTGGGATAGGAAATACAAGGAAATCAAGGAGAAAGGTCAAACGAGATTGGAAGAGATATCGAGAACCAGGGTTAGAGTAGACCGCATTACTTCTTTAGCTAATGATTTAGCTTTAGCTTTAGCTGCTCCTAGCATTAGAATCGAGGCTCCTGTGCCGGGAAAGTCAATGGTGGGCATCGAGGTTCCTAACATAGTGTTCGGCTCAGTTTCCCTTCGCAGTGTAGTAGAGACTGCTGCCTTCCAGAAGATTAAGGCCAGGTCAAAGCTAGCTGTTGCCATGGGCAAGGGAGCTGGTGGTGAGGCGGCGGCAGCGGACCTAGCCAGGATGCCCCACTTGCTTATTGCTGGAGCTACTGGCAGCGGCAAAACTGTTTGTCTTGGTTCTATTATCTGTTGCTTGCTTTTGCACAACAGCCCTGACGATGTACGATTCATCTTAGTTGACCCCAAGAGGGTAGAGTTGGTGGTCTTTAACGGAGTACCTCATTTAGTTGTCCCGGTAGTTGTGGATACTGACAAAGCTATAAAGGCGCTGAGGTGGCTTAATCAGGAAATGGACAATAGATATCGCCTCTTTGCTCAGGCAGGAGTACGCAATATCGAGGGTTATAACAAAGACCGCCCACCTGGCGAGGGATTACCATACTTGGTGTTGGCTATTGATGAACTAGCCGACTTGATGATGGCAGCCTTTGACGAGGTAGAGCATGCTCTTTGTCGTTTAGCTCAGTTAGCTCGAGCTACTGGTATTCATCTTGTTGTAGCTACTCAACGTCCTTCAGTAGATGTGGTTACAGGGCTTATTAAAGCTAACTTTCCTACTCGCGTTAGCTTTGTAGTCACCTCTCAGGTAGATTCGCGTACTATTCTAGATATGGTTGGTGCTGAGAAGTTGCTGGGTAGGGGTGACATGCTCTTCATGCCTAGTGAAGCCAGCAGGCCAAAGCGCCTCCAGGGAAGCTTTATTTCCGATGCTGAAATTGAGAGATTGGTATATTTCTGGGGGAACCAGCGTGAGCCAAAGGTAAGTTATGTTAACTTTGATGAGGTAGCTGCGCCTATCACCTTAAGTCAGAAAATAGCTTCAGCTCCTGACCCTCTGTTGGAGGAGGCAAAGCATTTAGCACGGGAGCATAAGCATGTATCTACCTCTTTCTTGCAACGGCGACTTCGTGTTGGCTATCCCCGGGCTGCTCGCCTTATGGAAACCTTAGAACAGGAAGGCTTGGTAGAAATCAAATCTCAAAGATAGAAAATCAAAATTACAGGTCAAAACTTAAAAACTTTTGACTTTTGCTTTGCATCTTTGCCTTTTGCATTTTAATCTTTTATTTAGCTTTGCTAGGCGCCAAACTTATCCAGCTTTAAAGCGTTAGCCATAGCTAGAGGCATAATTTCCACAGCGGGAAAGCGTCCCAAACCGCCTTCAAGACAAGCTCGTTCTGAAAACTCGCTTGCTCTATCAGGAAAACACCATTTGGACCTCAGCATGAAAGGGACCGGATGCCAGCTATGCATGGCTAAGGTTGCTGGAGTGGAATGGTCTCCAGTGATAATGAGGACATCAGGATTTAAGTTGAGCAAGTTAGGAAGAGCATTATCTACTTCTTCAATAGCTTGAACTTTAGCCTCGAAGTCGCCATCCTCTCCTCTGGAGTCTGTTGCCTTGAAGTGGATAAAGAAGAAATCATAATCTTTATAGTAGCGATGCAAGCTTTCTAGCTGGTCTGTTATATTGTTGCCTGCTGGCAGTATTTGCATTCCTATTAGTTTAGCCAAGCCGCGATACATAGGATATATAGCGATAGCAGCAGGTTTTAGCTTGTAAATCTTAGCCATAGAGGGAATGTCGGGTAAGTGGGAAAAGCCGCGCATAAGCACCATGTTGGCAGAAGGAATGTCATTGCGGGCCCTTCGCCCCTTGTCATTCTGAGCCCTTCGCCTCTTGTCATTCTGAGGGAGAGAAGCGACCGAAGAATCTCGCTCAGGGTAAACTCCGCGAAGAATCTCCTGGTGCTCAGGATAAGCTCCGCGAAGCAATCTCCTCGCTTGTGAGATAAATTCGTTGGCTATCTCTGCTGTTCTCTGGGCCTGTGGTAGTAGAGCCTCTATTTTTTTGGGAGCCAGGCCCACTTGCTGAGGGTCAGAATCTGTTAGTTCGGGTGATAAACCTTCACCTCGAAGGATGAGCACGCATCTGTGTTCCTTAACCTGTGTAACCAGTATTTCGACTCCATTGATGGCAATCTTTTCATTCAGCAGCCGACATAGCGCGGCATTTTTCTCTGTAGTAATACGCCCTGCCCTTCTATCAGTGATGATTCCCTTGTTATCAATGGTGCAGAAATTGCCGCGAGCTGCAATATCTCCTGACTTTAGTTCCAAATCTATCCCCAGAGCCTCAATGATTCCACGTCCAACATTGTATTTGACGGGGTCATAACCAAAAATTGCTAGATGTCCTGGCGCACTTCCTGGAGTAATTCCTGGGCTTATAGGGTCAATAAGTCCACAAACTGATTCCCTGGCTATCTGGTCTAGATTCGGTTTCTCCGTTGACTCTAGCTCTGTCTGGCCAGTTTCTGGGTGAGGCAATCCACCTACGCCATCAATTATCACAAGCACTATCTTGGATGGCGTGGTGTGAGAGAGTTTCTTCATTTGCTCCAGTCCGATCATTGTACTGACATTTTATCTGCTTGCTCCCTTATTGACAAGCCACTGTATTCGTTTCATATGATTAGTATCATGTCGCTTCCCTCCTCGTCATTGCCCCCTTTCCTTGTCATTGCGAGCTCCTTCGCAGTGTGTCATTCTGAGGGAGCACTTCGGCTTCGCTCAGTGTAAACTCCGCGACCGAAGAATCTCGCTCAGGACAGGCTCCGGCGTGGCAATCTCGATGGCGGGGTATTTCTGGAGATTGCTTAGATAGTCCACCCTCACCTTAGTCCTCTCCCGTCAAGGGAGAGGAAATTCAGCTCCTCGCAATGACTTAAAGAACTACAGGGGTCTTTGTTCCAACCATAAAGTGGAAGATACCCTTATACTTTGAGATGTTACCCAGCTAGCTGAATGAGACCACACCGTTTGACAAGCCACGTTGTTGACACGTAGCATAAGGATGCATTGGTAATGCCAGGAAATAAAGTGGGGAAGCTTATCTTAGGAGTAGACCTTGGTGGCACAAAAATTGCCACTGCTCTTGTTACCGCTCAGGGGGAGATCGTGGTGCGAAGGCGTAGCCCTACACCTGCTCAAGCTGGGCCTGACGCCGTGATAAATAGCATTTGTACCACTATTGATAAAACCCTATCTGCTAAAAAATCGTCGCCATCTCAGCTTTTAGGCATAGGCATTGCTGCTGCCGGCATTATAGATAGTGATAAGGGCAAAGTTATTTTCTCTCCTAATCTTCCTGGCTGGCATGAAGTACAGTTAAGAGATGCTATTGAGCAACGGTTTGGCATTCCTACCTACCTGGGTAATGATGCCACTCTGGCTGCTTTGGGGGAGTGGCATTTTGGATTGAAAAGGAAGGTCGCCAATCTGGTTTATATTACCGTAAGTACTGGAATTGGAGGAGGCATTATCGCTGAGGGCAAATTGTATACCGGAGCCTGTGGCGCTGCTGGTGAAATTGGGCACATGACCATAGATGTAAACGGGCCAAGGTGCAATTGTGGCAATGTTGGCTGCTGGGAAACTCTAGCCTCAGGCACCGCTTTAGCTAGAGAAGCAGCGAAGCAAATCAGGGCAGGTGCCGATACATCTATTGCTGAACTTGTAGATGGCGATATAAGCAGGATTGATGCTGAGATTGTTTTCTTGGCAGCTAAGCGAGGAGATAGATTGGCTAAGGAGCTTATCTCTCGTCTGGGCTATTTCTTCGGTATAGGCTTGGTTAATTTGGTCAATATTTTCAACCCGGAGCTGATATTGGTGGGTGGTGGTGTGGCCAAGATGGGTGACTTATTGCTTCAGCCAGCAATAAAGGTAGTCAAGGAAAGGGCCTTCAGTACATTGGCTAATGCTGTTGAAATCAAGCCAGCTATATTAGGAGATGATTCTGGGGTGCTAGGCGCGGTAGCCTTTGTTCTAGAACACTCTGGATAATAAGGCATTCCCTCGCCTATTCCCCTCCCTTCCCTACTTCAAGGGAGAGGTTAGGTGATGGTGAGAGGAGGTGATAGTTATGCTTATTGTACATGGTGGTGTAGGGCTGGTCATAGGAATAGCTAGTCTAGTTTTCGGTATTATAGTGATGATCTTTCCCAAGATCCTCAACTACTTAGTGGGCATTTATCTCATCGTGGTAGGAATAATAGCGATTGTTGCTTACGTCATATCTTAGGCCTACAAGATAAGTTTATTGCGTCCGTTTCAATGTAATGTTCATTAAAGCTTTCCCATTCCTAACGTGTTTTTTCGGGAAAAACCTGAAGAAGTTATCTCCTATTGTTTTCACGTTCTTTAGAATTGCGCTGCTTGAAGTTTCTGATAATGCGGCTGGATATATTGGCTAGCTTTACAATAGATTTGTAATATTCGTTTCCATTCTGCATAATGCAGTGTCATACCTTCTCACCGCATCGTATAAATTAACAGAATACAGTTAAGAAAATCAGCCGATGAAGTTCTGCAATGAAATTAAAAGGGGGAAACAAAAATGAGAGCAAAGTTAATTTTAATGTGTGCTATGGTTGCCATCTCGCTCTGTCTCTTTGCTTGTTCCCCGGCCGCGAAGCAAGTATCTGTAGAAGCTTCCTGTGATGACTTCATCAAGCTGCCCCCTGAGGAGCGTGTTATTAGCAAGGAAGTGGAAGTCGCTGTTGACGGCTCATTGAGAGTAACCTTGTGCTCTAACCCGTCGACGGGCTTTCAATGGGAGTCAGTAAAGATTACTGACCAAAGCGTGTTGGAACAAGTAGACCATAAATTTGTGTCTCCTGAAAGTGAGTCTCCACCTCCTCCTGGGACTCCTGGTCAAGAAATATGGACTTTCAAGGCTCTCAAGAAAGGCACCAGCACTATATCTATAGACTATAGTCGGTCTTGGGAGGGCGGTGAGAAGGCAGCCTGGAAATTTGCCTTGACCGTGGTTGTTAAATAGAGCACACAGAGATAACAAAATATATTGCCTACCTACAAGGTAACAGGAGCTTGATTTCTTACATGAGAGATAAGGAGTCGAGGATTTATCCTCGGCTCCCTTTTTATCCCTAAGTGAAGTCGATAGCGAAATGTTTGTGTAAAGTAACAGAGAAAGCCCGGGGTACAACTCAGGTAATGCAACTACCGAATCAGCAAACGGGAATAGGAAGGAGTGGAATATTGGATAAGTAGAGTAACTAACTGGCTACTAGCCAATTTGGGGTAATACTATTTCCCATGGTGGGCAGTAGAGGACTTGAACCTCTGACCTCCTGTGTGTAAGACAGGCTCAAACCTGGAGCTGTTCGCTGAACGATTAACGGAATAATTTCTACAATGATTGACGCTAGGGAAGTAAATCAATGCACCTTACTCCGCATACTAATGATATCTATGCAATTCCTTTGACTTACTTTTTGTAGCTTTTGCTTTAGCCGAAATTATGCAATTGGTGAACCGCAGGACAGAAATATATTTCAAATAAATAATTTAAGTCTCCTTCAAAGGGGCTAACCTGAGGAATTTCATACCATCCAATTCTTTTCCCTCTTCAAATATATAAGCCACAGAATACTTTAAATCTGGGTGCATCTCTAGTGGAGTAATTCTAAACGGAATCTTTCTCTTAATACCTTTCTGAAGGTCAGTCAGATATGATGAGAACTCCAAATATATATCTTTGTAATATTCACTTATGAAAGGCATCAATACTATCTCACCTGCTATTATCACTCCAAGACAACTTGTATCTATATCCTTCCAAATTAGCGCAATTTCAACCCCGCGGTCTCGAGGGTCTAGAAACAATTTAGGTATTAATAACCTATGTGCGATGCCTTCTTTCAACGAGTAATCATTAATCTTTCTTCTTATCGGATCAAGAAACGGCTGCATTACGTACGGATATCCTAATAAGCTAAATAATGCTAAATATGCAGAATGCAAATAAGCTGCATCTACAATCTCTTTTGAAGCCGGTATCTGCAAAGAAATGATGGCCTTTTTCCCTACGTATTTTTTAGCATTTTCAGGCCACATATCTGGTGGCAACTGAGTTTTCACGCTAACTCCAGCCCAATTGCCTTCCCCTTTATTCTCTGTAATGCGTGTATGAATTGTGCGCCCATTAATTTCTACTTTAGCTGGAATTGGTCTTAGCACTCTGCCCGCCAATAAATCTTTTATCCTAGCATGATTACTCATGTGAGACTGAAGCTTGGCACCTATATCATTGTTGCATTTTGTGCATGTTATCGTTTTTATTGAGCTTCCTATTGCCTGTGGTGGAATGTGTTCTATACTAATAGCTTTATTATTTATGGATTCACTGTAAAATGGGCGCATACATATTGGGCATAAAAACATATCCTTTAATTTGGGATCTCTTACATTTAAACTTTTAGCATATTCATCAAATAACGATTCAACTAATTTCTTTCTCATAGGATTTTCCTATTATTCTTTTTTTGTTGGCGTACCCGGGGGATTCAACTGCAGTGATGCCTAGCATCGAGGAAAATTCACCTTCAACTCCAGTCCTATAGTTTGGGTGTCGCAAATCTACAACAGACCATAGCCACTTGCCAGTTTACAACCTAACAAACAGCAATATGAGTAGTGGGCGGTAGAAGACTTGAACCCCCTGGCTAAGTTTCATGCCTTTACAGTTCTATTTTAGTTGGTCTAGGGTATCTGGCGAATGTCTTTCTCATGCTGAGGGGTTAAAACTGTCATCATTAATTTGCCCACAATCGCAGCCGCAAGGCAAGCAAGGCCATAGGCAGCCAATTTTTCAAAGTACTTTTCATCTGGTTGGGGAGGGCTAAATTGAATAGGCTGTCTTGATAGCACCGGGTTTTCTAGTTTGTTGGGACTGAATTGTATCGCCATTAGTAATCTACCTCTCTTCTACTGGCATGACCGCACAAGAGTTTTTATTTCTTTATATTTAGCCTGCTCTTGGGTGATGACTTGGACATCATACATTGCAAGCAACGTACAAATAGCCTGCAAACCAAGTTCTCCCCATTCGCCTATTTGAGACTTATCAAGAAGGAGAATAGTCGGATTATCAGGATTTCCTCCTATAGTTGCACTTTTAACAAGGGAATTAGCTCGCTCTTTTATTGATCGTGGCAAATTTGCCTCTAGCATATCCTTGAGTTCACCTAAAGTTATGTTTTTTGGCAGCTTACCTCCTTGCTCAATCACTGACATAAGGATAAGTCGAGTAAAGGTAGAAGGGCCAAGCCCTCGCTCAGCAGCTAATCTATCGAGTTTCGAGCGACTTTCGCTATCAAGGCGAACTGTTATTGGCCTGTCTTTAACGCCTCTCACGCGCACCTTTTGAGCTTTGGGTTCAGCAGCAAGGTCAAGAGGACTATGCGAGTCCCAATACTCCGCTTCTTGCTCCTCTGTCTCAAACTGAGGCATAAGTTCTTTCTCCACTTTCATTTTTCCTCCTTTCTCATTTCTACTTTGTTATCGCCTAATTTAGATGCTTGCGATAATATCGCTTTTCTCTATTTTGCATGTCTCGGGCAGTGATAACTTTATATTGTGCTCTTCTGCCTCTCCTTCCCAAAACTATGAGTAGATAGCGCCCAGATATAGCTTGCCCATATACACAATATGAATTTGTTGTACCTTTGTGGCAAATCGGCTTATCATCATAAATTGCCTCCTCGACTTCCTCAGGAGTAACATGGTGTTTCTGCCAAATCTTATCAACCACCGCTTGAGACCAAATTAGTGGATATGTTATAAAAATCAACCTTGCCTCTTTGTAATACAATTGTATTACAAATACTTAAGGAATGTCAAGTTTTTTCGGCTACCTGCGGATTGCTAAGCAATCAGGCCTGATGGCCTCAGTTTATATTTATGGTGGGCGGTAGGGATTTGAACCTTCGGTCTCCTGTATGTAAAAACAGGCGCTCTAGCTGCTGAGCATAGCTTATTCGAGGATTTTTGGAGAAAATACATATTGTGTGGTTGTTTTTAGCATTTTCCTTAGCAGGGCTAATTGTGGTTTATATATCGTAATCCTTCCTTGCTTGGGTGTAGTGGGCATATTAAGAATTTTTGATATAACTTTCTCCTCTACATCCGTTTGACATATTATGGCTGCCTCGGCCTCATTTGCTCCCAGCTCTATAAGCACAGGCAATAATAATGCTTCCTGCTCATCAATGTTTATAAAGCTTGCAATATACTCGAGTTCGCTCCTCTTAAATAAGTGAGTGCTGCCATCACTGCACAGCACATGCGGGTATTCTTCGCGTAGCAGAGCAGATAGCGTTTTTTGATTTCGTGGTAGCCCAGCATTTACTACTCTGAGCTCACCTTTCAAGCATTCTTGGAGCATCCTTTCATAAGGCAAGCTATTAGACATCCTTCTACCCTCGTGCAACTAGCACCTTCACACGTTTTAATCGTGTTTTCTCTTCCCTATCCCTTTCCTCAAACTTCATATTCAAGTACTTTATCGTCAACTGTAACGCGGGGATTATCATATACTCTAAAGCGTTGGTTATCCTTTTTGTCCTGTTTATCTCCATTCCCAATAATTCGAGACTCCTTTGGAGTTCAGCTAATTCTACAGTAGCCTTGAGGCATTTCTCATATAGTTGGGCTGCGTGGTCTAACCACGAAGAGGTATCAACTAAATTATATCCTCTCATTGGCTTTCCATTTTCTCTTAGCTCAAAAGAAGGGATTCTCACACCTGCTATGTTTCTTGAGCCGGCAGCGACTTTAGGATCAGCTTCGGTGGCTATTAGTTCCTTCTCCAGCGCTATATATCCGTGATATCCAGTGGCAATTGATAATGCCTTATAAGCCTCGGAAAAAGCATCAACTAGCTTTTTTTTAGCCTCTACCGTCTCTCTTGCTGTCTGCAAAAATTCCATGGTTAATATTGAAAGCCTATCCTTTACTATTTTTTGTACTCTTTGGGCTAATGTAAGCCTACGCTTCAGCTTTACCAGCTCCATTTTTGTGGGTCTAACCTTGATTAATTGCTGTGGCATTTATAGAGATTGCTTCGCTTTGCTCGCAATGACTTTGGAGTATTTTGGGAGATACTTTTTGATGAATTTCTCACTAATTAGCTTTAGGTTTTCTTCAGGCAGTGCCGAAAATAGTTTCCAGGCTATGTCTAAGGTATCTTCTACCTTTCTTTTTTCCACCTCACCCTGAGATATAAATTTCCTCTCAAACTCATCTGCATTCGTTAAATATATTTTATCCCTCGCACTTAATGCCTCAGCACCTATAATGGTGGATATCTCCCTGAGGTAACATCCTTCAGCGTAAGCGGCGTACGACTGCATGAAGACATTGTTGTGGTCTTCCCTGGTTTTACCCGGCCCAATACCCTCTTTCATCATCCGTGAAAGAGACAAGAATACGTCTATTGGTGGATATATTCCCTTTCTTTCCAGATCTCGGGAAAGCACAATCTGCCCTTCGGTTATATAGCCAGTAAGGTCGGGTATGGGATGGGTTATATCATCGTCAGGCATGGTCAGAATGGGCATTATGGTTACTGAACCTTCCTTCCCCAAAATTCTACCTGCTCTCTCGTACATTGTAGCCAGGTCGGTGTACATATATCCTGGATATCCTCTCCTCGAGGGTATCTCCTCACGCATAGCAGAAAGTTCACGAAGAGCTTCACAATAATTAGTCATGTCAGTAAGTATGGTCAACACATGCATATTCTGCTGCCATGCCAGGTACGTGGCTGCGGTTAAAGCTAACCTTGGTGTTGATATCCGCTCTATAACAGGGTCTGACGCGGTATTGATGAAAGCCACTGTTCTTTCCAGTGCTCCTGTTCTCTCAAGGTTTCTCATGAAGAAGGAGGCATCGTCGTAACTAATGCCAACGGCGCCAAAGACCAGGGCGAATTTTTCCTCTTTGCCTTTTACTGTGGCTTGTCTGATTATTTGAGCCGCGATCCGGTTGTGTGGTAGACCTGCCCCGCTAAATATGGGCAACTTCTGCCCCCTAACTAAAGCATTTAGGCCATCTATTGCTGAGATACCTGTTTCGATAAACTCTGCTGGTGGCTGGCGAGACGCAGGGTTTATAGGCTCGCCATTAATATCCAGGTAACTTTCTGGGATTATGGGGGCACCTCCGTCTATAGGTTCTCCCATTCCATTGAAAATCCTTCCCAAGATGTCAATAGATACTGGTAGCTTTAAAGTCTCACCTTTGCATCTTAATTTGCTCCCAATAAGGTCTACTTCACTGACTCCACCAAATACCTGAACTATAGTTGCTTTCTCACTGATGTCTATCGCCTGACCACTTTTTATCTCACCATTGCTGAGTTGAACATCAACTATCTCATTAAATTTAATACCAGGAATGCTTTCAGCTACGAGCAAAGACCCTTTAGCCCTGCTAATTGCCCTCGTTTCCTTGACATAAAGTGAAGAGAAATTCATAAAATTCCCCCCTTGAGATTGCCTCGCTTCGCGCGCAATGACAACCCTTTTTCCATTTCCAGCCATAATTCCCTGACTTTTTGTTCAAAGTCCTCGTTGGGTATATCCTTCATCCTGGATATCCTGTAGACTATGGGGGAAGAACGGATCTCCTCAATAGCTACCCCCGAATTTAACATCTCCTGGGATAATTCGTAGAACTTTATTATAGTCTTAAGCATGAGGCCAGCTTTTGCCGGCGTGCAATAGGTATCAACTTCATGGTAGGCGCTTTGCTGGAGAAAGTCCTCACGTATCATCCTGGCGATGAGCAACAATAGTTTGTCTCCCTCGGGCAAGGCTTCGGGGCCTACGAGTCTCACAATTTCCTCCAGTTCAGCCTCCTGCTGCAGTATCTTCAAAGCGGTAGCTCTAGTATTCTCCCACCCTGGATCAGCCTTATCCCACCAATCTTTAACTGCATCTATATACAGGCTATAGCTAGTGAGCCAGCTTATGGCTGGAAAATGTCTCCTGTTCGCCAGGGAAACGTCTAAAGCGTATAAAGCGTCTACTATTCTAAGCGTATTCTGGGTTACTGGTTCACTGAAGTCAGCTCCGGGAGGACTGACGGCACCGATTACTGTTACTGAGCCTCTCCTTTCAGGACTGCCCAAGCATTCAACCATTCCTGCTCTTTCATAAAAAGAGGAAAGCCGCGAGCCCATATATGAAGGGAAGCCTTCCTCCCCTGGCATTTCCTCAAGTCTTCCACCCATTTCTCTCATAGCTTCAGCCCATCTGGAAGTTGAATCTGCAACCAGCAAAATATCGTATCCCATGTCCCTGAAGTACTCAGCCATAGTAATGCCGACAAAAATGCTTGCTTCACGAGCCACAACAGGCATGTTGGAAGTGTTAGCTATAAATATTTCTTTCTCCTGTAATAATCTCCCTGTGTTAGGGTCCTTAAGTTTCCTAAAGCTATAAAGCACATCAGACATCTCGTTACCCCTCTCACCGCAACCAACGTAAAGGTTCAGATGTGTCTGTGCCCATCTGGCTAGCTGCTGCAAAGCAACGGTCTTTCCGGTGCCAAAGCCTCCCGGTATCGAAGCTTTGCCACCAAGGGCCAAAGGGAACATATAATCCATAATCCGCATGCCAGTAGTGAGCAAGCCTGAAGGGTCGAACCTCTGCTTATAAGGTCTTGGCTTCCTTACTGGCCATTCTTGCATCATTGTGAGCTCTTTTACCTCGCCATTATGCTCCACCCAAGCAATAGGCTCCTCAACGGTATAGTCGCCTTTGCGTATCTCTTTTATTATTCCTTTGATTCCTACAGGTACCATTATTTTGTGTTCTATGAGGCTTGTCTCAGGGACTGTGCCTATTATGTCTCCTTCGCTGACTGTATCTCCAACCTTGATTTTGGGGGTGAACTGCCATTTCTTATCCCGGGGAAGTGCAGATGCTTTGGCACCTCGTTTTATGAACGAGCCAGTATCCTTAACCAGAGTAAGCAAAGATTTTTGCAGCCCATCATAAATGGACCCTACTAACCCTGGGCCTAATTCGGCGCTCAAGATCCTTCCTGTTCCCCTCACCACTTCGCCAGTTTTTAATCCTACGGTATCCTCATGTGCTTGAATTATGGCTTTGTCTTCTTCCAGCCCTATTATCTCTCCTACGAGCCCTTCCTCTCCTATCTCAACAACTTCATAAACCTGGGAACCTTTCATATCATCAGCTATAATTAAAGGACCTGAAACTCGCCATATTTTGCCCATACTTTTAACCTCCTAGGCTTGTTGTCATTGCGAGGAGTGTAGTGACGAAGCAATCCCAAGAATAGTCACGAGATTGCTTCGCTTTGCTCGCAATGACAAAGAATCACCATTTTAAATTTCTATATCAAACCCTATAGACTCTCTAATAAATTTCTTGTAATGTCCGACAACATCCTTATACTTTGTGCCGAACTTTGGTGGAACTTCTATGATTACAGGAATCATTCTTCGCCCCTCTCTAACCTGGACTAGTAGATCCTTAACATATTCTACATAGTCTTCCAGTATCACTATTATGCCAATACTGGGTTCATCTATTAACTCACCTAGAGCTTTCCTCACATCTTCACAGGCATTGTGGTCACCCTTTATCACACAATATTTACTCAATCCAGCCAGCCTCAGTCCACTGACTAGGTCTTCATCTCCAATGGCGGCTATGTTTAGGTGTTTAGCGGGTATCGCACTCACAATACCAAATACTCCTTTATTTTCTCTGTGGCAGCGCCATCGGCTATTGCCTTTAGAATTAACCTCAGGTTTCGTATTTCAACCTCTTTCAGGATCAGATACCAAGCCATCACTAAGGGAGATAGTACCCTTGGTGATAATATTTCCTTAAGCAGCCTAAACTTATGCTTATCAATGATTTCTTCCACAGATGTGATGCTTTTAGTGTTCTCGTAGCTACTCAATACCTCCTCAGCCACATGCCGATATTGAGGATTCTCTAGCCTCTGTGGCATGTCGGCAAGTTTGAAGGATAATAGGTCCCTGATAGCTTTATCTGTAATCATGTATCCGCCAGGAATGGTACATTCAGCGGCATCTGGTCCTATGTCCTCGATTATAGCTCTAGAGGCAATTTGTAAGTTTGTTAGGTCTATGATGAGGCCAAGGGCTTTTGAAAGCACAGAGCCATCTTTTATACGCCTCGCCATGCTTAACATGCTTTTGTAATATTCGCTGTCTAGTCTGGATTCGGCCAGGAGTTTCGATTTTGCTCCTCCCTCTACTTTGTATCCCTCTAGTGCTGACACATAATTTCCCAGTTTGCATTTAATGAGCAGCTCAATAATGTCACCTGCATTTTCAGCGCTGGGGAGTTCATCTAGCAATCCATTATTGTGGATAATCCCTACCGGTAGCATACGGATTTTTTTGCCCGTTGAAATGCTTTGTAAAGCAGCTTTGATGTTCAAGACGTCGTACTTTACTATATATGTCCTTAATAGCTTCTGTATATCTTTTGGCAAGAGCTTAAATGATTCTACATAACTAATGCGCTGTGCGAAATATCTCCACAGGTATTCATCCAAGTCATCAAAGGTTTTAACGGTTAGTTCTTCAAGATAGTTTCCTACATCGGTCTCTCTAATGATTTCCAGTGCCTCTTGAATATTGGATGACTTCAACATCCTATCTATATGGTCGGAGGTCACAACCTTGGGCTCTTCACCTTTTAGATAGGCCGATAGAAATGCATATTTTGCGTAGAGCAAAAAGTCCTCCTATGTCCTTTCGAAAAGCACCTTGCTTATTTCAGGCAATAATTTTGGCAGCAACATCTCAAGCCTAGTCTCATAAGTGTTATCTATGCGGAGTTTTCCATCAATGTTCTCGGCTATAACACCTCCTAGAAAGTTATCCACCTTGATCTCCATTATCTTACTGGCTAATTCTTTATCCTCTTGGAGCAACTTTTTTACAGTGCTTACATCTTCTGGAGAAAGGTAAATCCTACTTTTATCCCTGCCAAGTCCATTTATAGCCTCTCTAATCAAGTTCAGGACATAGCCTTCATTGCTTGAAAATTCAGACAGCTCTTGCTTTACTCTGCTGATTATTTTGGTGATTGTGTCAGTTTTCGCACTTGATAGCTGCTGGCGCGCCTTTATAGAAGCTTGAGATACGATTCTAGCAGCTTCTCCTTTAGCTTCCTCCAGCATTTTATGTTTCTCTTCTTGGAACTTCTGTTCCCGCTGCTTTCTGGCCTTTTCTCTCTCCTCGTTTGCCTTTTCTTCGGCCTCCTTTATTATATTCTGGGCTTCCATTCTTACTTTGCTTATAACAGCTTGGCTTATTTTCTCCATTTTTAAGACACCTTTAGAAAAGTCCCAACATGCTTAACGCCATTATAGTGAAAACTAGCCCTAGCACACCTATCAGTTCGACAAACACGGCTAACATCATGGCGTTAGTTAGTATCCGTCCCTTTGTCATGGGCAGAAGCGAAATGCCTGAAGCGCATACAACGCCTTGGTATGCTGCTGAGAACGATTCAGCACAGGCAGCTATAACACCACAGGCGAGTACAGCAAAGCCACTGCCGCCAGCATCGGGCATGGCGGCGAGGTTAGGGACTACCCTTGTTAGAATAAGAATCAATATTATGAGCCCGTAGAAAGTTTGTGTCATTGGCAGGGATACCAGCACTATGACATTCTTGAGTTGTCCGGGCTGCTCACCCAGTGTGGCGGCTCCAGCAGAGCCGGCGATACCCATGCCTATTGAAGACCCTAGCAATCCACCACCTAACGCTATCGCACCTCCCAGGGTTGCCAGTGATGTGGGATCAATTATCATTTTTATCCTCCTTTCTTAAGCTTTTCCCTTGACCGACACCAGTGCTCGTTTCCTCAGTCTAAATGGACTATATTCCCTGCCACCACCTTCGTAGAACTTGAATAAGAACTCTACAAAGCATAGCCTGAGGGAGTGTACGAAACAGGAGATAGTGCTGAGTAGCAAGTTAAGTACATGCCCGAAAAGCAGAATCACTATTGCTATTAAGGTACCAAGGATGAATCTTATCATGCCGGCAGGTATCATTTCGGTTACCATCCCCGACATCATATTAAAGACCATAGCAAGGTAATATGTAGCCAGGCCTACACCTGCCAGCCTGCAATATGACATAACATCTCCCAAGAGTCCGGTTATATCAAACAGCCAAAGAATGCTACCTAGGAAAGCGCCCTGCTGTATGATAGAAGAGACGACAATCAACACTATGCCCAGAAGCATAATGTATACCAAGATAGGATATATTTGTGCACTTAGTAGCGGGATATCCGTACCAAGGAAATGTATGATCCATGGTATCCCAGCAATTTGAAGTATAAATAGACCAATTTTACCTACTATTACTGCTTTATTCCTTTCCTTTATCCCTTTAATGAGTGCTATCACATGGGCCATGTTTACGTGGATGAGACCTATTACTAAGGCGAATACTATGAAGGACATAGCATCTCCAAGTAGCTCCTTAATCCCTTCTGCAAGTGCTAAGCTCTCGATTCCAAAAAACTGATAAAAATTCCCTAGGTAAGCTCCAGTGAGCAGACCAATAACTAGAGCAACACCCGCACTTGTATAAAGCAGTCTCTGAAATAGCTTAAAGCCTTCGGATTCTGGGTCATCAACAAAGCGCCGTAAGGCAAATTTTGCAAGCAGCATGATGCCTATAGCATAGATCACGTCACCTAGCATAAGGCCAAAGAAAAAAGCAAATGAGTAAGCTATTATTGGTGTGGGGTCCCATTCTCTATACTTTGGGATGCCAAACAGATTTACGACAGTTTGGAATGGCTTAAGTGCAGTTAAGTTCCTCATCTTGGTAGGGGGTTCCTCCGCTTGTTCTGGATTCCTAGTGTCAATAAACACGTAGCCTATGTTCTCTTTAAGTTCGGAAATTGTATCCTCAACGTTGTTCTCTGGGACCCATCCTTCGATTAGTGTTACATATTTCGCTTCACAAGCCTTCTCTAAAACTGACAATCTTTCGTTTTCTGCGGACAATGCCTCCCTGAGAAGGAGAAGTTTCTCCAGATTCTCTCGCGTTTTACTTTCAATCTCCCTGTAAAGTTTTGTCAAATTCTCTTCAAGGCTATGGATTTTACCCTCGGCTACTCCCACAAATTCCCTCAGGGTTAGATCCTCAGTTGGTATCGGCAAAATTTTGCCCCCAGTATCTTTGACTGTGGACTCTATAATTTCTTGGTCTTCAACCTTGGCAACTACATGGAAAATGGTTTCGTTTTCTATTGTGGACACTGTGCTTCCAAATAGGTAATTTCTAAGCTTACTATGCGAAGTTTCGTATCTCTCACTTGGGAGCACGAAAAGCCTAGAAAAGAGGTAACTTCCGGAAAAATTTAAATCTCTTAATCTAATGTCAGCTTGTTGCCCCAGGGTCTCGAGATATTTCTTTAGTTCTTTTAGCTCCTCAGCCTCCTCGCTGAGTTTAGCAATTCTCTGGTGCATGTTGTTGAGCTTGGTACATAGTCGCCTGATTTCGCTGTCAGTTTCGCTAAAGGGTCTAGTGTATATAACCTCAATATCCTCCCTCAGGGGTATCCTCGCTCCTTTGGGTATATAAACCAATACATTACCAATGCCTGTTAATAACTCGCTGACCTCCCCCCTTTCATGGTCAATGGCTTCTCTGTCTATAGGCTTTAATTCTTCACTTTCTTCAACATGAAGCACACCAGCTCTATGTAAAATTTTGAGGGCTTTATTGGAGTAATCCTTAGCAGTCATTACCCTCACTTTTACCATGGGGTCAGGTGTATTGAGGAATAAAGGTATCATGTCAACTTCACTCCTGTGATAATATTCACTATGCGTTCCACAACTTCCTCTATTTTCTTATCAGCATTGGTTCTAATTTCAGAAGCTTTGTTCGTAGCATCCTTACTTTTCTCATCAGCCTCTATCTTAGCCTTACGTATAATCTCCTGGCACTCTGTTTCCACTTCATCCATGGGCAACTGAGAAGAGAGAATTTCTTTAGCCTCCTCTTTAACTGTGAGGAGGATTTCATTAGCTTTAGTCCTAGCTTCCTCAAGTATCTTTTCAGCTTCGCTCTCGATATCCTCTACACTCTTGGAAATTTCTCTCATCGGCATAACACACCTCTTCGATGATTCACTTGACTATTATTGGGTAGTGTGTGAGAAATGAGTTCTTTTTGCGAATAAGTATTCCAGCTATCAAAAGTCATCAGTTGGATTAGCAATTATGGTAGAATAGCTTGCCTTTGTCAATGTAGCAACTTTTTTAACCGCCTTCTATATGATAAGATAAGTAACCAAGCGAGTTGTTATCCAAAGGGTCCGATGCGGATTGATATACTGTGCCTTTTCCCTGAGATGTTTGCATCGCCGTTTGCCCAAAGCATTATTAAGCGAGCTAAGGAGCGAGGGTTAATTGATATCATGATACATAATATTCGTGACTATACTCATGACAAACATCGCACGGTAGATGACTACTCTTATGGGGGTGGGCCTGGCATGGTGCTCAAGCCTGAGCCCGTCTTTGAGGCAGTGAAGGCAGTGAAGCAACAACTTAACATCAGCGAAATTCCTATTATTCTACTCACCCCTCAGGGCAGGCTTTTTAACCAACAAGTTGCCCGGGAGCTAGCTCTCTATCCCCAGCTCATGTTGATATGCGGTCATTACGAGGGCATAGATGAGAGAGTACATAGGCATTTAGCTACCGATGAAATTAGCATTGGCGATTATGTGCTTAGTAGTGGTGAATTAGCTGCTATGGTGGTGGTAGATGCCATAGTCAGGCTTATACCAGGGGTGCTCGGTTCATCCACGTCAGCAAGTAACGATTCCTATAGTGACGGACTCCTGGAATATCCCCAATACACCAGGCCCCGAGTATATCGAGGTTGGTCAGTGCCTTCAGTTTTACTTTCGGGAAATCACAGTGAAATTGCTTGCTGGCGGCGCCGCCAGGCTATTTTACGAACAGCCAAACAGCGTCCCGACCTTATGAAAAAGGCAACTCTCTCAGACAAGGAGAAGGAATGGATATCAGAGAACTTGTTGAACCCAAAATGAATCCTAACATCCTTCAAATTTCCCCTGGCGACACAGTCAAGGTTAGCTTGAAGATTATTGAGGGGGGTAAGGAGCGTCTTCAACACTTTCAAGGGGTGGTGATCAGGATCAGGAAAGGTGTTGATGGTGGAAGTTTTACTGTGAGGCGAGTGACTTATGGTATCGGTGTAGAACGAACTTTTCCTGCGCAATCTCCTTTAATCCAAGGTGTAGAGGTGCTTAGACACGGCAAAGTGCGCCGAGCTAAACTTTATTATATGCGTGGACTTAGTGCTAAGCAGGCTAGACTTAAAGAAAGGCGAGAGAAGGTAATTGAACAGGCCACATACCAAGAGGAAGAAACAGAATCCTCTTAGCTATCTTAAATGAAGTATGCCGAAGTAGCGGTTAACCTTCCTGGAAGCCGTTCTACCTTCTGTTATGCTATTCCACCACAGTTAAACATTGATGTCGGGCAAGCAGTATGGGTTCCTTTCGGTTCTAGAATCACTCCAGGCATCGTTGTGGAGCTATCTGACCAACCATCAGTTGAGGCGACCAAAGAAATAGTTAAACTCATTACTGATTACTCCCCCTTCTCCTCTATGCAAATAGGGCTTGCTCGATGGATAAGCAGGCATTATCTTTCCCCTATGTTTGATGCTGTGGCTTTGATGTTGTCTCCCGGCTTTGGGAGGCAGACTATTACCTATTTTCAGCTGGCAAAGCCTGAGGGAGATTTGCCAGCACTCACTCCAGAGCAAACAAAAACTCTTCATTTTATAAGAGAAAAGGGGAAGGTAAGCTTAAGGGAACTGGAGAGGAAATTCGGCATGAAGGAGGCTAGGCGAATAGGTGAGCAACTTCTCTATTCTCACCTTGTAGTGAAGAGCCAAGAGCTGGAAAAGGCTAGGGTGAAGCCAAAAGTGGTTCCTTATGTCAAGTTGATAGCTAGCAAGAATGAGGTTAAGGATGAAATGGTTCGGCTGAACAAAGCCAGAGCCTATAAGCAAGCGGCAGTTCTAGAATTTTTAAGCAGACAAACTCAACCTACCGCTGTTAGCCAGATAAGAAAAAGGCTTAATTGCTCTCTTGAGGCCATCAAGGCGTTAGAAAATCATCGCTTGCTTTCCATAGGGCTAGTTACCATCAGGCGTGACCCATTATCTTATCTTAAGCTCAAGCCTACTTCGCCGCCAGGTCTCACTCCATCACAAGAAGCCGCCTGGAAATCGATCCAGGGTAACTGGAACCATGGCTCGCCACCTGTTTTTCTCCTCTTTGGTGTTACTGGGAGTGGTAAAACTGAGATTTACTTGCGAGCTTTAGACAAAGTTATTGCCATGGGTAAGCGGGGTATCTGTCTTGTCCCCGAAATTGCCCTCACACCACAAACAGTAGAGAGGTTTGCCAATCGCTTTCCTGGACGTGTAGGAATACTTCATAGTGGCCTTTCCCTGGGTGAGCAGTTCGATGAATGGCAACGCATAAAGGAGAGGGAATGCGATGTAGTTATCGGACCAAGAAGCGCCTTATTTGCTCCCCAACCCAACCTGGGACTTATCATAATTGATGAAGAACATGAGTGGACATATAAACAAGAGGATAAATCTCCTCGCTACCATGCTCGGGATGTAGCTCTCAAGTTAGCTGAACTCATTGGCGCTGTTGTTATCTTAGGTAGTGCTACACCTGATATCGAAAGCTTTTATAAAGCACAAATGGGTGTTTATCACCTGGTGCAGCTAAAGGAAAGGATTACCCCCCGCGGTTATTCACCCCTTCCTAAAGTAAATATAGTAGACATGAAGGAGGAACTCAAAGCTGGGAATACCAGCTTATTTAGTCGCTCTTTGTTAACTGCCATGAAGGAAAGCTTAGCCCAAGGTGAACAAATAATCCTTTTTCTCAATCGTCGTGGCACAGCCACTTTTATCCAATGTCCTAATTGTGCTTTTGTCTTCCGTTGCCCACGCTGCTCCGTAGCCCTTACCTACCATTCGGTAGAGAAAAATTTAACCTGCCATCGTTGCCACTATGCTATTCCAGTGCCTCAGACTTGCCCTCAATGTTTCAACCGGCGGCTTAAATTTCTAGGCATTGGCACTCAGCGGGTAGCCGATGAAGTGAGGCAGTTCTTACCAAAAGTAAGGCTGCTCAGGTGGGATAGCGATGTAATTACCAAGAGATATGCTCACGAGGAATTGCTGAATAGCTTTCGTGACCATAGAGCAGACATACTTATTGGTACTCAGATGATAGCCAAGGGGTTAGATTTACCTCAGGTGACCTTAGCTGGGATAATCAACGCTGATACTGGCCTTAACTTGCCTGATTTTCGAGCTGGCGAGCGCACCTTCCAGCTTTCTTGCCAAGTAGCTGGCAGAGCTGGGCGTGGGCTCAAAGCAGGGAAAGTTATCATCCAGACATATTCGCCCGAGAATTATGCCATTCAAGCTGCTGCCAAACATGATTATGTAAGCTTTTATAACCAGGAAATAGACTATCGTCGCCAATATAATTATCCTCCTTTTAGCCACTTCATCCGCTTGGCATATAGCCATACCAATAATGATTTATGCCGCCGAGAGGCAGAAAAAATGAGCCATACCATTCTGGATGAACGAGAAAAGAAAGGCATAACTGGCTTGAACTTAATTGGTCCTGTGCCTGCTTTTGCTGCCAGGGTAAGAGGAAGATATCGTTGGCAGCTTATCCTTCGGAGCTCTGACCCTGCTCAGGTTTTATCAGAGATAACTCTATCCCAAGGCTGGACTATAGATGTTGACCCGGTGGGGATAATCTAGCGCTAAACATAAAAATGAAACCTATTGAGCTAAGGCAGCGCAACATGAAGGTATTAGGTATCATGGGTAGTCCCAGGAGGCAAAGTAACACCGAGATCCTTCTTGATAGGGTATTGGCAGGCGTCAAGGAGACGGGAGCGGAAGTGGAAAAGGTGGTAGTTTCGGGACTTAAAGTCCATCCGTGTATGGAAATATACGCCTGTCTTAAAGACGGCAAATGCGCAATCAAGGATGATATGCAGTGGCTCTACGGGAAACTTCTGGAAGCTGACCACATAGTATTCGCCTCACCTATATTCTTCTATGGTCTTACCAGCCAAGCGAAGGCAATAGTGGATAGATGTCAGGCACTTTGGGTTAGAAAATATGTATTGGGTATAGGGAAGGTGGATAACCGGCTACGGAGAGGAGTGTTCATTTCGGTTGGTGCTACTCGGGGGGAAAGACTCTTTGATGGCGCAGTGCTTACGGTAAAATATTTCTTCGATGCCATCGGTGTGAAATATGTGGGAGACTTATTAATCAAGGGAATTGAGGGTGAAGCTCAGATTAGGGAGCACGCTACGGCTTTGGAAGATGCCTTCCGCCTTGGCCAGCAGCTTGTGTCTCCAGATACCACGCAGTGATTCGGTGGCTTGCATCCGCGAGGCGGTAGACGTTATGGACATATCAGCATAAAAGTTCAAAGTAAATGATGGGAAAGGGCAAGCCTACAATAATTTGACAATACTTTTTTGAAGAGTAAAATTAATAGTTGGTTTTACTCTTTTGTCTAACTCTCGTTTAGAAGGGGGTGGTAAGAGTGGTTAGAGCTGAAAAAAAGGGCAAAGTATCCGCAAGATAAGCGCGTAAAACAGAGCTGCTAATCTTTTTATGGGTTAGCAGCTCTGTTTAATTAAGATGGAAGTAGCAGGGGCTGGGCATTGCCTATTAGAAATTACGGAAAAAGGAGGTGAGCAGATATGGCGATTGAGCGATGGCGTCCCTGGGATGAGTTCAGGGAAATGGAAAGAACGATCTTGGTGGCGTGTACCTACCGAAGAAATGGTCTGGACGCCGGCTGTGGAGATGTACGAAAAGGATGATAAGTTCGTAGTTCGAGCTGAGCTTCCAGGGATGAAAAAAGAGGAATTCGATATCTCAGTTCTGGGTGACACCCTGCCCATCAAGGGGGAGCGGAAGGCTAAATCCGAGGTCAAGGACGAAGATTACTACCGCTGCGAGCTATGCTATGGCAAGTTTTCTCGCTCTGTTGCCTTGCCAGCAGCGGTAGATGCTAAAAAAGTGGAAGCCAGCTATGAGAATGGCATCCTAGAAATCACTCTGCCCAAAGTAGAAGAGGCCAAACCAAAGAAGGTTGAGGTTAAAGTTAAATAATTTTAACCTGCCCTGCCCTCTGCTCGAAAACATAGGAGGGAAAATGGCACGAGAGATTAAGGTTTACACCACTCCCACATGTCCCTATTGCAGGATAGCTAAAAAGTTTCTGGATGATAATAGCATCAAGTACCAGGAGTTCAATATAGTTGAAAATAAAGCAGCCCGCGAAGAAATGATGAGTAAATGTCATTCATTAGCAGTTCCCACAATTTGCATCGATGATGAGGTATTGGTGGGGTTCAACGAGGCGCAGCTTAGAGAGAAATTAGGTCTTTAGCTCGTTAGAGGAAGTCATGTATGAACTGATCATCATTGGGGCTGGTCCCGCCGGGATGACAGCAGCAGTCTATGCAGCGAGGAAGAGACTAAAAACGTTGCTTGTCAGCGATAACCTAGGAGGGCAGCCTCTCATCACTGCTGGCGTAGAAAACTATATGGGCTATCAATTCATTGAAGGTTCTGAGTTGATGCGGAAATTCGAAGAGCAAGTAAAGCAGTTCCCCTTGGATGTGGAAATCAAAATCGGTCACAAGGGTGCAAGCCTGTCTAGAATAGACAGTGGCTTCGAGGTCAGGACAGACAGAGGCGAAACCTACCAAGCTAAGGCAGCTATAGTTGCCACAGGCAAGCGGCCTCGCCAACTAAACGTTTCTGGGGAGAGGAAATTGCTCGGCAAAGGGGTTACCTACTGCGCTATCTGTGATGGCCCGCTCTTTGCTGGTGAAAAGGTCGCCATAATCGGCGGAGGCAACTCAGCTCTGGAGGCTGCCGATGACATGATTAAAATAGCCGAACAGGTTTATCTAGTATCGCTAACTCCTCTTACCGGTGACCAGATACTAATTGATAAGGTAACTGGCGCCAGTAACTTGACCATTTTCCTGGAGCATGAGGTTCTGGAGATAGAGGGAGAGAGCCGTGTTGAGGGGATAAAAATAAGGGACTTGAAAAGTAAACAAGAAATGGAGCTTGACATTGCTGGTATCTTTATTGAGATCGGACTTAGCCCCAACTCAGAGGCAATGAAGGGGATAACCACTCTAAACCGCCTGGGGGAGGTTGAGGTTAACTGTGCCAATGAAACTGATGTACCAGGGCTCTTCGCTGCTGGAGACGTTACCAATGTTCCTGAAAAACAGATAGTGGTAGCTGCTGGGGAAGGAGCTAAATCTGCCCTTCAGGCCCATCGTTATCTTCAGAGATTAAAGTAATATAAATGAGGAGGATTTGAATTATGGGGATATTGTTTTCTGGTAGTGAGATGGTTAACATCGCTCTAGGTATAGAGAGGAACGGGATTGCCTACTACGAGTCACTTGCTAAATCCACCACGGATACTTCGCTGAAAGACACTTATAACTATCTGGCTAATATGGAACGAAAACACATGGAAACCTTCCAAAAAATGCTGGACTCCGTAGGCAAGTATCAACCAACATATGCTGGTGAAATTGAGGAGGAATATGAACTTTACCTCAGGGCGCTAATTGATAGCGTTGTTTTCCCTGACGATAAAGTAGCTAAAGAAATGGCGAACAGAGCCTCAAGTGAAACTGAAGCCCTGCACATAGGAATCATTGCTGAGAAAGATTCTATCCTCTTTTACTCAGAGATGCGGAACCTGGTTAGAGAATTGGACTGCCACATCATTGATGCCATAGTTGGTGAAGAAAAAGCTCACCTAAGACAACTTTCCCAGCTCAAGGCAAAATTACAAAAGGCTTGAATTAAAAACCAAATTAAGGAGGTGAAAATGGGGGTTAAAAAAGTTGGCGAAAAATATCGCTGTAATGTCTGTGGTAACGAAGTGACGGTGACCAAAGTTGGTGGCGGTACCTTAGTCTGTTGTGGCCAGGATATGGAACTAATTAGCTCGTAGCCTGCGCCAAAGCTTGCAAACTGGAGTTAGACCAGTCACCGGGGAAATTCTTTTAGAAATAGACGCAACTAAATTACAAAGGAGATAATTTAAATGGCGATTGACAAACAAAAGCTTATCGAGCTATTGAACAAGGATTTAGGCTTGGAGTATACAGCTATGGTGCAGTATGTACAACACAGTGGCATCATGACTGGGGCTGCCTATGGAGATATCATCAAGGAATTGAAAATCCATGCCAATGAAGAGCTACAGCATGCCCTCATGCTAGCTGATCAAATAGACTTCCTTGATGGCATCCCTACTGTTGAAATGCCACCAGCGAAGGTATCTGCCGATAATCAGAAGATGTTGGAGCAGGATCTTGAAGGCGAGGAAGATGCTATATCTCGATATAAGGCACGCATTTCCCAAGCTGAAGAGCTCCAGGAGTTGGCTTTAGCCCAGAAGCTAAGGGAGATTTTGGCTGTAGAGCAGGAGCATGCTATGGACTTGAAGCAGGCCCTCGGGAAATAAAATAGAAAAAAAGCTATAGTAGGTACAATATGAAGCTTGGGGGCAAGGTAGCTGGGATAACCGGTGCTGGCTCCAGAAGTTTTGGAAGGAGGTTAATGAATGGGGAATGAACAGGCTAAAACCATAGAGGCGCTGCAGCTTGCTATTCAGATGGAGGTGGAAGGTAAAGAGTTCTACCAGCAGGCGAGCCAGAAAAGCAGTAACAAGCTAGCTAAGGAGCTATTTCAAAATTTGGCTAATGAAGAAGATATTCACCGTAAGAAATTTGAGGAAGTATACGAAGCGGTTAGGAAAGGTCAGGATTGGCCTGATGTGGAACCACCATCTGAGAAGGCGAAAAGTCTTAAGTCTATATTTGCCGAAGCCACTAAAGAGCTAGGTAGTAGAATTAAAGTGGCCGAGTCTGAACTTGAAGCTGTTAAGACAGCCATGGATATGGAGATCAAGACTTACGATTTGTACCACTCCCGAAGCGAGCAAAGCACACTTCCTCGGGAAAAGCGGTTCTATCAAACCCTGGCTGCCGAGGAGCGAGGGCACCACCTTGCCTTGCTCGACTCCTATGAATACTTAACTGACCCGGCAGGATGGTTTGTTATGAAAGAGCACCGTCTGGACGGAATCTAAACAAGCAACAAGAACATTGGAGGCAAGAAATATGCTAGAGATTAAGCAGTTAAGCGTAGCGGTAGAGGGTTGCGGGAAGCATGTTGAAGCGGCATGGCTTCCAATATCTCTGCAATGTATCTGGGGTATGACGGCGTGGAGTAACGCAGACTACGAGGTGACGATTTAAGAGGAAGGAAATGAGGAAGGTTTATCTGGACAACGCTGCTACCACTCTAATATTGCCCGAAGTGCTGGAGGCTATGCTGCCTTATCTCAAGGATGCTTATGGCAACCCCCAGTCTCTGCACGACTGGGGAGATGAGGCCAGGGAAGCCATAGAGGAAGCCCGCGGTAAGGTAGCAGCCCTCATCGGCACTCAGCCGGAGGAGATCATCTTCACCTCCAGTGGCACTGAGTCGAACAACTTCGCTATTAAGGGGTTGGCGACAGCCCAGCAAGCTAAGGGTAAGCATATTGTCGTTTCAGCTATTGAGCACTTCTCGGTATTGCATTCCGCCAGAACCCTGCAGAAATGGGGTTTCGAGATAACCCAGGTTCCGGTGGACAGGCACGGGCTGGTGGACCCCAATGAAGTAGCTCGAAGCCTCAGGAAGGACACGGTTCTTGTCTCCGTCATGCATGCCAATAGCGAGGTGGGTACCATCCAGCCTATTAGGGAGATAGCAGGGTTGGTAAAGGAAGTTGGGGCTGTCTTCCACACCGACGCTGTAGCAGCCGCTGGCACTATTCCAGTGGATGTCAGGGAACTGGGGCTGGACGCGCTGAGCTTGGCTGGTAACCAGTTTTATGGGCCCAAAGGGGTTGGCGCTCTCTGGCTCAAGAGGGGGGTGCGCATTATCCCCTTCCTCGACGGTGGGGTGCAAGAGGGAGGGCGGAGGGCCGGGACAGAGAATGTGCCTGCAATTGTGGGTCTAGGAAAGGCTGCTGAACTGGCCAAAGCGGAGATGGAGTCCAGGATGGACCACCTCTTAGCCCTGCGCGACAGGTTGATCGGGGGCCTGCTGTCCCGAATCGAGCATGTGGTCCTCACCGGACATCCCACCCAGCGTCTCCCCGGCAATGCCAGCTTCTGCGTCGAGTTCATTGAAGGGGAGGCGATGCTCATGCTATTAAATCAGCGGGGAATAGCAGTATCCAGCGGCTCAGCCTGCACCTCCAGGGCTCTCAAAGCCTCACATGTGCTTACCGCTATGGGGATTCCTCCCGAAGTAGCTCAGGGGTCGCTTCTCTTCAGCTTTGGTTGGGAAAATACCGAGGAGGATGTTGACTACGTATTAGAGGCACTGCCGCCCATTGTGGACAGGCTGCGGCAGATGTCACCACTATATGCCAAATTCTTAAGAAAACATAAGGGAGGGAAATAGAATGCCCATTTATAGTGAAAAGGTGATGGAGCACTTCATGAACCCCCGCAATGTGGGGGAAATAGAAGACGCTGATGGTATCGGTGAGGTAGGCAATCCCGTATGTGGAGACATGATGACCTTCTATATCAAGGTAGATGATAACCATCTCAGCGACGTCAAGTTCAAGACCTTCGGCTGCGGGGCTGCCATTGCCGTTTCCAGTATCGTGAGTGAGATGGCTAAGGGGAAGACTCTGGAGGAGGCGAGGAAGATCACGCCGGCGTTGGTGGCTGAGGGGTTGGAGGGGCTGCCCAAGAACAAGTATCACTGCTCCAACCTCGGCGCTCAAGCCCTGAATAAGGCTATCGATGACTACCTGAAGAAGCAGGGCAAGAAGATGAAAAGCAAAAAGAGGAGGAAGGATGAAAAGGAGTGAAGAGCCAAAGAAAAAGGGGACGAGGTGTTTTTGCCCCTATTGTGAAGAGGAGCTGGTCATATCCGCTCTACCTTACTGCCAACCTTGTGGCGTGACCTTGCGCTACTGCGTCAGGTGCCAGATAGCGGTGGTGAGGGCGGCTAGGGTCTGTCCCCAGTGCGGGGGCGAGCTAGAATGGAAGTAAAGAGAGCAGCCATGCCAGAAAAGGTTACCTTGGTGATATTCAGCGGGGAGATGGACAAGGCCCTGGCTGCCTTCAATATAGCTATAGGAGCTGCCTCTATGGGGATGGAGGTGAGCATGTTCTTCACCTTCTGGGGTCTAAACATCGTCAAGAAGAACCAGGGGCCGATCAAAAGTCGGGGAATAATGAGGAAGATGCTTAATTTCATGAACCGGGGTGGCTCTGAGAGATTGCCTTTATCCAAATTTCACATGCTTGGCCTAGGCAAGTGGATGATGGGGAAGTTAATGCGGGATGCCAAGTTTCCGTCTCTCGATGAGTTGATAGCTATAGCCCGGGAGGCAGGGGTTAAATTTATAGTCTGCACTACCTCTATGGGGATTATGGGAATCTCCGAGGAGGCTTTCATCCCTGAGGTGGACAGGTTTGCCGGGGTGGCTACCTATCTGGCTGAGGCTAAAGACGGGAAGGTCAATCTATTTATTTAAGGAAGCAGGGCTATGAAAGCAGATGTCACTCTAGACTGCATCGGATTATACTGTCCCATGCCCATTTTTCATACTGCCAACAAGCTCAAAGAGCTGGGGGCAGGGCAGGTGCTGGAGGTTTTGGCCGATGACAAGGGGATAAAAGTAGATATGCCTGCCTGGTGCCGCGCCACGGGAAATGAGCTGTTAGATATTGAGGAGGAGGCTGGAGGATACAAGGTTTATATCAGGAAATCCAAGTAAGAAAGGAGGGACCAATGGAACTCAAAGGAAGCAGGACCGAGAAGAACCTGGAGGCTGCCTTCGGCGGGGAGTCACAGGCCCGCAATAAGTATACCTACTTTGCTGCTGTAGCTAAAGAGGAAGGTTTTGAGCAAATCGCCGCGACATTCCTAGAGACGGCTGAGAACGAAAAGGAGCACGCTAAGAAGGAGTTTGACTTTCTCAAGGGGATTGGAGATACCAAGGCAAACCTGAAAGCGGCGGCGGAAGGCGAGCACTACGAATGGACTGAGATGTACCCCGAGTTTGAGCGGGTGTCTCGCGAAGAAGGATTCACTGAGATTGCCGATTTCTTCAAAGAAGTCGCTGAGGTTGAGGAGCAGCACGAAAAGAGATACCTCGCCTTGCTCAAGAATATACAGGAGGGGAAGGTCTTCAAGAAGGATAGGGTGGTCAGGTGGAAATGCCGCAATTGTGGCTATGTTCACGAGGGGACAGAAGCTCCCAAGAAATGCCCAGCCTGCGGCTTCCCCCAGAGCTACTACGAGCTACTGGCTGACAACTATTAGAGAGAAAGGTTCAAATAGTTTAATAAGGAGGGCATAAGATGAATCTCAAAGCTCTATACTTGATAAGCTATGGCCTGTATGTAATAGGTTCCAGAAAGGGAGACAGGCTCAATGGTCAGACTGCCAACACAGTAATTCAAGTCTCCTCCCAGCCGCCGACTATTTCTGTGTGCATCAATAAGGAAAACCTCACCCATGAGTTCATTAGGGATAGTGGAGTCTTTACGGTGTCAGTTCTCTCCCAGGACACCCCCTTGAGTCTTATCGGCCGTTTTGGCTTCAAATCGGGAAGAGATATAGACAAATTTGATGGTGTCAACTACAGAGTAGGTGAGACCCAATCGCCAATAGTCTTGGACCACACCTTGGCTTACATGGAAGCTAAGGTAACTCAAGAAATAGATGCGGGAACCCATACCATTTTTATAGGAAAACTCGTAGGGGCGGATGTTATGAAAGAAGGCGAGCCTATGACTTATGCTTATTACCATCAGGTCAAAAGAGGCACTACTCCTAAGACAGCTCCCAGCTATATTGAGGAGAGAAAGGAGGTAGCACCAAGAATGGCAAAATACAAGTGTACCGTCTGTGGCTATATCTATGACCCTGAAAAAGGTGACTCTGATGGCGGAATAAAGCCCGGGACTCCTTTTGAACAGATACCCGATGATTGGGTATGCCCGGTGTGCGGTGCTGCCAAGAGCGAGTTTGAAAAAATAGATAAGTGAGAGTGGTGCGGCAATGATAGAAAACCTGAGCAAAGAACAGTTAGAAGGAATATTGGAAGCAATACCGGTAGAAATTTCTTTCGTAGATGAGAATGAGTTGGTTAAATTCTGGAATAAACACGAAACGAGGATTTTTAAACGGCCGCTTTCTGTGATTGGGAGATCAGTTCAAAATTGTCACCCAGAACATAGTGTGGGTAAAGTAAACCAAATATTGTCCGATTTTAAGAGTGGTAAAAAAGACGCAGCGGAATTTTGGATAAATCTCGGGGAGAAAAAGGTATATATTAGATATTTTGCTGTGCGGGATAAAACAGGCAGGTACTTGGGCACATTGGAAGCTACCCAGGATATCACGAAGATAAAAGAGATTGAAGGAGAAAAAAGACTTTTAGAATATTGAAGGAGGGGTAAATGAAAGCAAGAGAGATAAGGGCTGGAGTATATTGGGTTGGAGCAGTTGACTGGGACAGGCGGTTATTTGATGCTCTGATACCCCTTCCCGACGGCACAAGCTATAACTCATATCTAATTAGGGGTAGCGAGAAGACCGCACTTATTGATACGGTAGATCCCACTATGGAGGGTGTGTTGCTAAATCACCTGAGGCAACTTGGGGTTGAGAATGTAGACTATGTCATTGCCAACCATGCAGAGCAAGACCATTCTGGTGTTATCCCTCAAGTTCTGCGCAAGTATTCCGATGCCAAAGTAGTCACCACATCCAAAGGCAAGGATATGCTCATGGGCCTTTTACTTACCCCCGAGGATAGGTTCATTACTGTAAGCGATGGTGAAACTTTATCCCTCGGGGATAAAACGCTGGAATTTATCCATGCTCCCTGGGTGCACTGGCCTGAGACCATGCTTACATATCTTCAGGAGGACAAGATACTCTTTCCTTGTGACCTTTTCGGCTCTCACTTGGCTACCACGGACTTATACGTAACTGATGAAGGACAGGTATACGAATCAGCCAAGAGGTATTACGCTGAAATCATGATGCCTTTCTACACGAGTATCCAGAAACACCTGGAGAAATTAAAAAGTTATGAGATTGACATAATCGCCCCCAGCCACGGCCCTATGTATGACAAACCTTCGTTCATCTTGGAGGCGTATCGAAGCTGGGTATTCGACCCGCCCCGAAATATTGTGGTCTTGCCTTACATCTCCATGCATGGCAGCACGCGTAAGATGGTGGAGCATCTCGTTGGAGCTTTAGCTGATAGAGGCGTGACGGTGAAACAATTCGATCTCGCAGCAACTGATATCGGAAAGCTGGCCATGGCACTGGTGGATGCAGCTACTATGGTCATTGGCACCCCAACTGTTCTTGTTGGTCCACATCCCAATGTTGCTTACGCTGCATTTCTAGCCAATGCCATAAGACCCAGACTTCAGTTTGTCTCTATTATCGGCTCCTATGGCTGGGGCAGCAAAGCTGTGGAACAGCTCAGGGGAATGATTCCTAAGCTTAACGTGGAAGTGCTAGAGCCTGTGATTAGCAAAGGATTTCCAAAGGAAGCGGATTTCCAGGCTCTGGACAGCCTGGCTGAAACCATTGCCCAAAAGCACAAAGACCATGGCTTTGTTTAGCAGTATTAAAAAAGGAGTGAGAAAATGAAATTCGAGGATATTGTAAAAAACAAGGAGGCTGAAGGGAAGGAAAAACATATCCCGGTAATCGAGGTTGGCAAGGGGAGGGGTGAGACAGGCGCAGATATTGTGCGTGTGGTGGTAGGCAAAGAGATTCCCCACCCTAACACCGTAGAACATCACATTGCTTGGATAGAGCTTTATGGAGTGAAAAAGGACGGGCAGGTAATTGACCTTGGTCGAGCTGATTTTGCACCTTCCTATACCAACCCCAATGTCAGGCTCCAGATGCCAGTAGAACAATTTAGATCCTTCTGCGCTCTCACATACTGCAACATACATGGCTTATGGGAAAACTGCATAGAAATTTAAGGAGGTGCTAATGTAGAGAGGGAGGTGGCAAAATAGGAGGATATGGCATGCATTAGCCCTGACGGAAAACTTGCCGAGCCAAGCAAAAAGATGATAGCTATGAGTTATCACCCAAAGGGATTGAACTTCTAGGTACCCTATCTGCTTAGTGGGTAAAAGGAGGTATTACATGAGGAAGGCAGCAAGAAACTATCTTGTAGCCCTTATTATGTTTCTGCTAGCCTTGTTTGAAGTTGTATCTGGCTTTGTCCTGTGGCTTGTTTTGCCTAGAGGTAGAGGCTATAGGGGAGGCGGAGGATCAATTACAGAAGCTACTTTTCTGTGGTCCAGAGACACCTGGATTGACCTCCATAATTGGGTGGCCGTTGCCCTTCTGGTTATAGTGGCACTACATCTGATTCTGCACTGGAGGTGGATAGTCCATATGACTAAAACAGTCTGGGGGCGAAGCTAAACTTAAGAGCCTTCTTAGCCACATAAGGGACCAGGAGCTATACCATGCTGAGGTATTCAGTGATCTCCTAAGAGAAGAGCGTGGTTCAAGCTGATATTGGTAGATGCAATCTTGACCCATATGGCTTCACCAGCAACTCTGTGCTAGAATGAGGGTAGCGTAAGGCATCTAACTGTATTTTCAAGGTTAAGTAAGTATGGCAGTCCTGAAGATTCGCACTTTGCCTGACCCGGTATTAAGACAAAAAGCCAAAAAAGTAACTAGAATTGATGGCTCTATTCAGAAGTTAATCGATGATATGATTGACACCATACACGCTGCTTCGGGTGTTGGTTTGGCTGCTCCACAGGTAGGAGTATCGCTGCGGGTAGCAATCATTGAACTACCAGAGCAGGAACTTATCACCCTGATTAACCCTGAAATGGTAAAGAGGCAAGGTGAGAGAATGGTCCAGGAGGCATGTTTATCCGTGCCGGGCTATCAGGGGGAGACTAAGCGGGCAGTAACGGTTAAGGTTAAGGCACAAGACCGGCAGGGTAAAGAATTTCGCCTCAAGGGCGAAGAGCTTCTAGCCCAGGTCTTAGAGCATGAAATAGACCACCTTAACGGCACTCTGTATGTTGACCACATAGAAAGCCCTGATAAGCTGTGGAAACTGTCTGCGCAGCTATAAGGACTTTAGACTTTAAGTTATTTAGTCCTAATCTTACGTCTAAAATAATAAATGCCACAGCCTAGAAGCAGCAGAACAATAATCCCCACAATTAACCCTACATGAGAGCCAGTTTCTACTCCTTCACCTGTTGATACTAGAAGGCGGATATAGTAATTTACTACCAAAAGGTCTTTATCTTCAGGCATGACGCTCAGCCATATCTCCCAATCCTTACCTGCCCACTTTTGCTGTGATGGAATGGCTACTTTTACCCTTACCTCAGCTTCAGCATTGGCTTGTACCTTGATTTTTTCAGGGAAGCTGACCCAGCTCCTGTCAGGAAACTCAGCTCTTCCTCGCCTTCTTTCCGATTCCTCAGGATTATAAGTAGTTAGCATAAAAGTATGGCTCATATTGTCCTTATTAGAGGAAAGGGCGTCCCTGTATATTGGGGTAAACGATTTTGATAGAACGGAGGCAATTATCTAGAATTAGCTTTGAGAAGAGTTTCACACATCCCACAGTTAATAGAGTAACCCTCTTGACAAAGGTTACCTTAGGCACTATAATGTGGTGATACACATAAATAAGGTGATACAAGTGGGTAACGTGCGTTTTTCTCTCCCTGAGGAACTTCACCAAGATTTGAAGCACCAAGCTATTGACCAACGCATAGCTTTGAAGGACTTGATTGTTAAGATGCTTCAGGAGTATATTGACCACTGTAAGGAGCGGAAGACCTAGAAGGATAACGAGGATTTTAAAGAGTAATGGATTGAATTTGTTAGCATTCGGTTGTATTATACTATGTAACCAAATACATAAAAGGAGAGTTCCATGCACACAATAAGGGTGAGCAAAATATCAGCCAGAAAGCTAACTATACTCCTGCTGTTGTCAGCAGAAAATGCAAGCGGGAGACTAAAGC
>JAUWHW010000075.1 GCA_030605665.1 Dehalococcoidia bacterium
GGGTCTACACTATTTAGTGTGAAAAAGGGTAATTGAAAGCACCCGCTGACCTCTGTAGCCTAAGGGTTGAAAAATCTAAGGCGAAAGGAGGTCTAACGGATGCAGGACGATTGTATCGCAGTGGCGTTAGGATTGCCACAACTTAAGATCCTGGGGCAAAAGGAAATGGAGAATCATTTTGAGGTCACAGTAATCTATCGACGGGAGCAAGCCAGGTGCCCGCGGTGCGGTAAGATAACCAACAAAGAGCATGATAGGAGACCGCAGTATAAGCTGGACAGGCGATTGAGAGACAAGATGGTATTCCTCACTCTGATAAAGAGACGATTTCGATGCCTTTTTTGTGGCAAGGTGTTCACAGAGCCGGATGAGGTCTTTGGCACAAGAAGACGTTCCAGTTACCGGTTCAGGGAGTATTTGGGGCAGGAGGCACTTCATCAGACAGTGAGAAGGACAGCGCAGAAAGAGATGGTTGGAGAAGGACTGGTGAGGAGATGTGTTGCTGAAGAGATAGGAAAGAGGCTTGAAGCAAAGGGAGCGAGAGAAACACCGGAGTTCATAGGTCTGGATGAGTTCTCAGTGAGGGGAAGGCGTCTATATCACACAGCCATCTGTAACCTAGTGGGGGGAGAAGTAATGGAGGTGGTGGAAGGGCAGGGGCAACAAAGAGTGGAAGAGTATCTGGATAAACTTGCTGAGCCTGAGAGGGTTAAGGCGGTGGCAATGGATATGCACGAACCCTTCCGCCAGGCAGTTCAGATGTGCTTGCCACAGGCAAAGGTGGTAGCAGATAAGTTTCACCTTATCAGGCATATCAACGGAGCTCTGGACAAAGTGAGGAGCAGGCTCCAGGGAGGAAGCCGAAGAGGTAAGAAGCGTGATCTATTCCAGAGCAGGTATATCCTGCTCAAGGGAGCAGAGAGGCTTGTTAGTTGGGAGAGGGCAAAGCTAAATCAGCTATTCTACAGTTATCCTGAACTCGGGAGAGCATGGGTACTTAAGGAAAGCTTCAGAGCATGGTATAAGGAAACAGACAGGAGCAGAGCTGAGAAATTGCTGAGGCTATTGGAGGGGAAAATAGCGTGCGACTCCCTGTATGAATTCACGGAACTTCTTCATACGTTTGCTAATTGGAGAGAAGAGATACTGAACTACTTTGACTACCGAATAACCAATGGCTTTGTGGAGGGAAAGAACAACAGAATCAAAACTATAAAGAGGATGGCTTATGGCTACCGTAACATGGATAACTTCCGAATGAGAATATTGGCAACTAACCCGGGCTGCAAGAGCACAGTTTCACACTTATTGACGTAGAACCTGTTATTGCTCTATCTTTATTAAACAGTCCCCATTATGCTACACTTAATCCCCAAGTCCCTGTAGCTCAGCTGGATAGAGCGGCTGCCTTCTAAGCAGCGGGTCGTGGGTTCGAATCCCTCCAGGGACGTTAGAGGATCTGAGAGGGCTATAAGAATAATGGAAAAACCATCAGTAAAAGAACTTCTAGAAGCGGGTGCTCACTTTGGCCACCATACCAGCTATTGGCACCCTAAGATGAGAAAATATATCTTTACCCAGCGCAACGGAATACATATCATTGATTTAGAAAGAACAGTTGTGATGTTGGACGAGGCATGTGCTTTTGTTCGGGACTTGGCAGCCAATGGACAAACCATTCTCTTTGCAGGCACTAAGAAACAAGCTCAGCAAGTGATAGAAGAAGAAGCTAGAAGATGTGGCATGTATTATGTCAACCAAAGGTGGCTTGGAGGGATGCTAACTAATTTTGCTACTATACAAGCTCGAATTGATTACCTGGTTCGCTTAGAAGACAAAAGGGAGAAGGGCGAGTTTGATTATTTACCTAAGAAAGAAAAGACGAAATTAGAAAAAGAAATCCTACGCTTAAATGGGCAAATGGGGGGGTTTAAGGAAATGACTGCTCTTCCAGGAGCTCTCTTCATTGCTGACCCTATCAAGGATAGAATTGCTTTTGCTGAAGCCAAAAGGCTGGATATTCCTGTGGTAGCCATCGTAGATACTAATTGTAATCCCGATGGTATTGATTATCTCATTCCCGCCAACGATGATGCTGTTAAGACAATCAAGTTGATTTGTGCCAAAATAGCTGATGCTATAATTGAGGGCAAAGGGGGGCAAGTTTCTGGAGAAGCAGAAACTGCTGAGTTAATATCCGTGGAGTCAGAAGAGCCCATCGAAATTTTGGGTTCTTACACTTTTAATCCGAATGAGAATTAGATTGAGGTTATTCGAATGGAAGTGTCAACCCAAGCCATTAAGGAAGTAAGAGATAGAACTAGTGCTGGTATACTTGAATGTAAAGACGCTCTGATAAAAACAGACGGAGATATAGAAAAGGCGATTGAGGTCTTGAGATGCCGTGGACTAACAATTGCTGAAAAGAAAGCAGGGCGCATTACCAGCAAAGGAGTAATCGAAGCCTATATTCATCATACGGGACAGGTAGGAGCACTAGTAGAGGTGGACTGTGAAACTGACTTTGTAGCTCACACTGATGAATTTAGGCAGCTTGCTCATAACTTAGCCATGCAAGTGGCTGCTACATCTCCCCAATTTATTACCGCTGAAGAAATCCCAGCAGACATAGAATTAGATCCACAAGCAGTTTGCCTTCTTCTCCAGCCTTTCATCAAAGAGCCTGATAGGACTGTAGGGGAAATTATTGCTGAAACAATAGCTAAGGTGGGCGAGAATATAAAGGTGCCCAGGTTTGCCAGATTCGAACTTGGCTGTTAGCTATCTACACTTTTGTCTTCGCTAAGGGCTAATTATGATAAGTGAAGTACTTATCGAGCTGAACACAAAGATGCAAAGAGCTGTTGACGGTTTAGCTCGGGAGTTAGCTACTATCCGTACTGGACGAGCTAATCCAGCTCTAGTTGAGAATATTACGGTTGATTATCATGGGACACTTGTTCCAATTCACCAGATTGCCACTGTATCTGCGCCTGAAGTCAATTTAATTATCATTCAACCCTGGGATCGCACCTTGTTACGTAGCATAGAGAAAGCTATTCTTAAAGCTGATATCGGCCTTAATCCTCTAAATGATGGCTCTATAATTAGAGTGATTATCCCTCCTCTTAGCGAGGAACGTCGCCTAAAGCTAGCAAGAGCAGTATCTAAAAAGGTGGAAGAACGGCGCGTAGTGTTACGCAATATAAGACGGGATGGCATCGGAAAATTAAGAGAGATGGAGAAAAGTAAAGAAATATCGCAAGATGAGCTTAAAAATACTATCAAACAAGTTGACGAAATCAGCAGTAGCTTTATAGATAAGGCAAACGACATAGGTCAGAACAAAGAAAAAGAAATAAAGGAAATATAGCCTCAAGGTTTGTGGAAGGCTTAAATTCTGACCCTCCCGTACAAGCATAGTATCTCCAGAAATACCAACCTATAGCAGCTTAAAACCTGATAGAATAAAGCTGTGCTTAGGCAAAGAGTTATCACAGCTGCTATAGGTATACCTGTCATTATTTTTGTTATTTGGCTTGGCGACCCTTGGTTTAGTCTGTTTATTGCTGCTATAGTGTTAATAGGCGCCTTCGAGTTTTATTGCCTGGCTCTTAACCCGAGGCAGTCTCTGACTTACCTTGGCTTGCTATGGGCACTAGTACTTGCTTTAAGCCCTCACTATATAGATGTTTTACCCATAATTATGGCAGTCGCTGTGGTGATTTCCTTAATTTGGTTATTATGTTGCTCACCGCGTGAGGAAGCATCTCACAATTGGGCCTGGATAGTAGCTGGTGCTTTCTATGTAGGGTGGATGCTTAGCTACTGGATTAGCCTGAGACTTTTAGAAAATGGTACAGATTGGGTTTACCTGGCTATATTCATTACATTTGCCAATGACACAGGTGCTTTTTTTGTGGGCAGAGCGTGGGGTAAACATAAGCTAGCTTCTGCTATAAGTCCAGGTAAAACTTGGGAAGGAGCAGCAGGCGGCTTATTAAGTGCTAATGTAGGCGCTATCATAGTATTTCTAATTCTTAACCTCTTTTCTCCATTACCCCTGGGATATTGGCAAGTTATACCCCTTGCTTGCTTTATTAGCCTCTTTGCTCAGCTCGGTGACCTGGTTGAATCTTTGCTCAAGCGTAATATGGGAGTAAAAGAGTCAGGCAAGTTGCTGCCCGGACATGGTGGTGTTCTCGACCGCTTTGACAGCCTTATCTTTGTGGGGGCAATGGTGTATTATTATGTAATATGGATAATAGCATGAAGAAAATAGCCATCTTGGGTTCAACGGGTTCTATAGGTCAACAAGCTCTAGATGTCATCCGTGCTCTTAATACAAGGTTCCGTGTAATGGGTTTAGCCGGGGGCAAGAATCTCAGGATTCTGGAAAGGCAAATTAAGGAATTTCAACCTGAGATGTTCTATTCCTCTATTGAGCCCGACTTTGCATATAAGGGGAAGTTCTCGTCTATGGAGGAAATAGCTAGCCATCCTGAAGTTGATTTGGTCATTATAGCCACTTCAGGCAAAGTGGGCTTAAGCCCTACATTAGCAGCCCTGAAGGCAGGCAAAACAGTAGCTTTAGCTAACAAGGAGATATTAGTGATGGCAGGTGAAATTATCACCCATGAAGCTAGCCTCCATCACATCCAAATCCAACCTATTGATAGTGAGCATAGTGCTATCTGGCAGTGTTTACGAGGGGAAGAAAGCAAACCGCAGAGAGTTTTTCTAACTGCCTCCGGTGGGCCCTTTTATAACTATTCCCAACCGCAATTAAGTAAAGTAACAGTGGAGCAAGCCCTTTACCACCCCACTTGGAAAATGGGGCAGAAGGTCACCATTGATTCGGCCACGCTTATGAATAAAGGGTTAGAGGCTATTGAGGCTCATTGGCTTTTTACCATTCCTTTGGACAGCATTGAGATCCTAATTCATCCACAAAGCATTGTTCATTCTATAGTAGAGTTTGTAGATGGTTCATTGAAAGCTCAGCTCAGCTTTCCTGATATGGGATTGCCTATCCAATATGCCCTTTGTTATCCTGAGAGGTTGCCCAGTCTAGACTTACCGCGTCTAGAGCTGAGCAAAATTCAATGTTTGAACTTTGAGTTAGTAGACCGAAATAGATTTCCCTGTCTTAAGCTGGCGTTGGAAGCTGGCAGGCAGGGAGGAACTTATCCTGCAGTGCTTTGTGCTGCCGATGAAGTGGCTGTAGAGCTTTTTCTTAACAGGTGTATCAGCTTTACCGATATAGCTAGAATAGTGCAAGAAACCCTGGAACAACATAAAAGCATTGCTCAGCCATCTTTAGAAGAAATTCTAGCTGCCGATGCCCTGGCAAGGGAATATGCTAGGCGCTCTCTCCCTTGTCATTGCGAGCACCCTACTGTCATTGCGAGGAGCGAAGTGACGAAGCAATCTCCGAGATTCCTCGCCCGCCCCTTCGCTACGCTCAGGGCTTCGGCTCGGAACAGGCTCCGCAATCTCAGGACAGGGAAATAGGAGATGAATATCGCCATAATTATTATTCTTTTCGTTGTAACACTGTTCGGTGTAATCTCCCTTCATGAGTTGGGGCATTTTATCACTGCCAAACGTGCTGGAGTGGAGATAGAAGAGTTTGGTTTGGGTTTTCCTCCGCGACTTCTGGGTATTAAGCGTGGGGAGACAGTATATTCAGTTAATGCTATCCCCTTAGGAGCTTTCGTCAAGAGTGCTGGGGAGAATGACCCTACAGTGCCCCGAAGCTTGGCTAGCAAGGGTCCATGGAGCAGGTTAACAATCTATGCTGCAGGTCCGTTAGTAAACGTTTTTTTGGCTTTTATCTTGTTTAGCGCCTTCTTTACACTACCTGTAACCATGGTAGCTGGCAATGGGGTTATGGTGCACTCCGTAGTGGAAGAGTCACCGGCGGAAGAAGCGGGTATTGAGCCTGGAGATATAATTCTAGATATGAATGGGTATCCTGTTTACGGATGGGAAGATATACGGAATATGGTCAATTCGAGTAAAGAAGGGGAAGAAATAACCCTGCATTTGCAAAGGGATGGAAGCCCATATGAAACTAGATTGAAGCCAGAATTCGATTCTGCATTAGGGCGGCGAGTAATAGGCATTCTATTGTGCTGGAATATAGTAAGCCGTGTGAAGGAAGATTCGCCAGCGGATAAGGCTGGTATTATGCCTGGGGATACCATTTTTGGTATCGATGGGCAAGCTATATATAGTAGTGAAAGTATGTCTGCTGTACTAACTTCTGTTGAAGAGGGGCAAGAAGTGCCACTCGTTTTACTCCGGGGACAAGAGGAGGTTTTAGCTACTTTAGTCAATGTTAGCTACGAGTCAGAAGCGAAGCAATCTACTCTGTTAGGTGCTGAGTTACGCTGGGTGGATGGAATTCACATTGAGCAGAAGCGACTTTCCGTATGGAAAGCAACCTACTTAGGAGCTAGTTATATCATTCATATGCCTGCGCTGATAGTAGCCTCCATTCCACTAATCAGAGAGTCTCCTGGCAAGGCATTGGTAGGTCCGATAGGGGCTGGTCAGTTAACTGTGGAAGCAGTGAAGTCCTTTGGTTTCAGCAGGATGCTACTTATGGCTGGTGCCATTAGCTTAGGGATTGCTTTATTTAATTTCTTTCCTCTCCCTCCTTTGGATGGGGGAGGGATGCTGATTGCGCTTATTGAGGGAATTAGGCATGGGAAACGTCTCTCCCCTCGCGCAGTGAGGTTGGCCTACACCATAGGGACTACTTTTTTAATCACGCTTATGGTTTTGGTAACCATTAATGATATCTTGCGTCTGAAAGGCGGGAGCTTTGGATTATGATGCGCCGAGTCTCCACACCCTTAAGAATTGGCAAAGTAACAATTGGTGGTGAGGCCCCAATTGTAGTGCAATCCATGACTAAGACTGATACTCAAGATATCCAGGCTACTATAAACCAGATTAAAGAACTAGAAGAGTGTGGCTGTGAAATAGTACGACTGGCGGTTCCAGATAAGGAGGCTGCGAAAAGTATCTCAGCCATAAAAAAGAGTGTTTTGTTACCTCTTGTTGCGGATATCCATTTTGACTATCGCTTGGCCTTAGCTGCCTTGGAAGCTGGCGCTGATGGGCTTCGCCTTAATCCAGGCAATATCCGTGATAGGGAACAAATTGCTAAAATAGTAGTTGCTGCTAAAGAGAAGGAGATTCCTATCCGTATCGGAGTGAATGCTGGCAGCTTGCCACCAGATTTCGAACCTGGTATCCCATTAACTGAACGGATGGTTGATATGGCATTACAGCAAATAAAGTTTGTGGAAAGCTTGGATTTTAATTTAATCAAGATTTCACTTAAAGCTTTTGATGTGCCTACTACAATAAAGGCCTACCAAATGATAGCTGACAAAGTACCTTATCCTTTGCATTTAGGCATCACTGAAGCTGGGCTTCCTCAAGCTGGAGCTATAAGAAGTGCTATAGGCATTGGTATACTTCTGTATCAAGGCATTGGCGATACTATCCGAATCTCTCTTACTTCTCACCCTTGTGAGGAAATATCTGCCGCTTATGAAATTCTAAAGAGCCTTGGACTACGTCAGCGAGGTCCAACATTGGTAAGTTGTCCTTCCTGCGGTCGGGCTGAGGTTGATGTTATAAAATTGGCTGAGGCTGTAAACGACCATCTAAGAAAGATAACCCAGCCTATTAAAGTAGCTGTTATGGGCTGTGTGGTTAATGGTCCCGGTGAGGCTAAAGATGCTGATGTAGGCATCGCCTGCGGCAAAGATAAAGGTGCTATATTTAGGAAGGGAAAGGTAGTAAGCACAGTAAAGGAGGAAAATTTCCTAGAAGCCTTAATGGCAGAAGTAGGAAAGGTCTAACTATGGCAGAAGAAAAAGAAAAGCCTCTTACCCGTGATGATTTGCTGAAGCTAAAAGAAGAAAACGGAGGAACAGCCGAAGGGCTTGACCTTTCAGAACAGACTTTTGTGGAAGCGATAGACCTTTCGGACTTAGACCTTCACGGGATTATCCTTGACGGGTCTAACCTTAATGGAGCCGATCTTCGCCACACTAACCTTCAATATGCTAAGTTTAATCCCTATAATTCC
>JAUWHW010000072.1 GCA_030605665.1 Dehalococcoidia bacterium
ACCAGTGGCTGCTGACATAGCCAGTTTAATTGAGGAAGCGCAGCAGCATTATGACAAGGCTCAGCAGTATCTTAAGGCAGGCGATTGGGCTGGCTATGGAAAAGAGCTGGATGCTCTGAAGGCGGTGTTAGACCAGCTGGCAGAACTTGCTGCTGAAGAGAAACGATAGCCCATTGGTTCGGCAATCTAGCTAATCATTCAACTATTCGAGGGTTTGAATTCACCTTAATAACCAATCGGTGCTTATAGTATTCGGGATAACTGGTGAAAACAGAGCGAACTCCTCGGGTAAATCATGGGCCGACCCCCCGAGCTTTTTAAAGGGCATTGACTAAAGAGAGATTCGTCTACATTTTCAGCAGGAATACCATCATGTATAAGGCACTGCTTTTACTATTTTGCCCTGCCTCCATAGTTGATGGCAAGGCTAACAGTCATTGCCTTATTCCCCTTGGTCGTCTCCACAGTGCATTTTATCTTCTTCTTCAGTTCCGTTTGGAATCAGGTTTTCTCAGATGGTAAACCGGTATTCCTTTCCTTTCAGGTCCTGGTCCGAATTTCGACAGCCAAAGTCATTCAAGCCCTACGAGTAGCCAAAAGAAAAGGCAATTGGGTCAGTGAGCTATTCCAAAGTAAACAAAACGATGTATTGTTTGCCAATGAAGCAGCAATACTAGTTGGCAAATCGTTATCTCCTGCCTCTGAGGACAGAAGCAACGAGCCCTATGACGGCGATGGCCAGCGCCGCAAAGATGGCATCATGAACCCCGCTAACGGTGGACAGCCTCTGGACCACATCCTCTGGCAGTCCCTGAGAGGCGAGCTGCGTGGCATGGGAAAATTGGCTAGCTGCGAAAACACTGCTAGCAATGGCTAACCCGACAGACATTCCCACTTGCCTCAGCGTACCGACCATGGCGGAGGCTGTGCCCAGTCTTTCACTGGGCACAGACCCCATGATGGCGCTGGTGTTAGGCGGGACAAAGAGCGCTATTCCCACACCCAGCACGAGGAGACGGAGTACCACATTGCCTATTGACGCATTGGCCCCAAGGCCACTTAGCAGGAAAAGCCCTGCAGAGACTAGGGTTAGCCCCGAGGCGCAAAGGAAAAGCGTTCCCAGCCTATCGGAGAGCCTGCCGCTCAGTGGCGACACTACCAGGCTTATGGCAGGAATAGTGACCAGGAGTAACCCAGCCTTGGAGGCAGACAAGCCCTGCCCTTGGATCAAGTAGAAGGGCATCAGAAAGCTCACCGCTGTGGTTGCCATGTAGAGGAATACGTGGCTCCCGCTGGCAGCGCTGAAGAGGCGACGCCGGAACAGCCTCAAGTCAAGCACTGGCTGCGCCAGCCTCCGCTCCACAAACAGGAACAAGAGGAGCAATAACACGCTCATCACACCCAAGCTCACCACCCATGGGGAAGCCCAACCCAAGCTCTGCCCCCGATTCATGGCCAAAAGTAGGCAGGTTAGCGCCAAGAAGAGAGTTGCCGCCCCAAGCAGGTCGAATTTCTGCCCCCGTTTAGGGGAGAATTGGTTCTTGAGCAAAGCCCGAGCCATGGCGACACCAATGATTCCAATGGGTAGCCTAAGATAAAAGACAGAGCGCCAGCCGAGGAGGTCAAGGAGAATACCTCCAAGCGCTGGGCCACTAAGTAGGCCCACTCCGACCACTGCCCCCATTATCCCTAACGCCCTGCCCCGCTCCTGGGAGGGAAAGGAGGCGGTGATAATGGCGTTCCCCGTGGCGACGGTCATGGCAGCTCCCACTGCCTGAACTAGACGGAACATCACTAGCTGGATGAGACTCTGAGCTAGGGAACAAAGACCCAGCCCCAGGCTGAAGATGACCAGTCCGAAGGTGTATAACCTCTTCCTGCCGAAGGCATCACCTGCCCATCCCAGGGTGAGCATGAGACCGGCGCCGATAAGCAAGTAGATGAGCCACACCCAGACCACAGTATTGGGGCCTGCTTGAAAAACATGCCCCAGCTGCGGTAAGGCGATGCGAACCGCGCCGCTATCTAAGGTGCTCATGAAGGTTCCCACAGCAACCACAGACATTGCTATCCACTTGTAGGAAATGCGAGACTCAGCCTTTTTCATTCTTTCGGTCCACTTCTTCTCAGTGTTCTCCTGGATTATCTATATAGGACTAGCTCCGATTCAGGGATTACGAGCAGGCGAAATTGCCCTATACTATCACTTTCCTCTTCAATCACCTTCCCTACCTTATATCCTTTAAGGTCCAACAGAATTTTGGTACCATTTTTCTGGCTCTTAGCCATCGGTGGTAAGACCTCCTTCTATTTATTTCTCTTTGCTCCAGGTTCTTACCACCTTATCACCTTTCCACACAAATCAGTATACAGCCTTAAATGATTTGACACGTCGTTGAGGCTATTTGGTTGCGAAATTTAGTTGGGGAAGATTCACCGTGACTAATTTTCGTCTTTTCTTCAAACTCCTGAGCTTCCTTAATGGCAGCTACTATTGCTAGGTACGGCATTACATGGCTTTATATCATGATCGTCAGGTCCATTTAGAGGTCAAAGAGAGAATCAGAATCACTGGACTAGCAGCTTGATGTAGATTGGAAAACATAGATTGCAGATATAACCAATCTCAGTTGACCAATGTCGTTGGATTTTGGGGAAGTAAAAAGTCGGGGCGAGAGGATTTGAACCTCCGACCTCAGCGTCCCGAACGCTGCGCGCTACCAGGCTGCGCTACGCCCCGTTTGCCTAAGCTATTATAAGGTGATTTAATTATCATTTACAAGTTGAAATAGTAAGCGCTCACTCTGGTGTCATTCTGAGAGAGCACTTCGGCTTCGCTCTGTGTAAACTCCACGACCGAAGAATCTTGAAGACCCTTCGCTTCGCTCAGGGTGACATTGGGGTGGCTGAATTCTTACATGAAGTACTGCGTTGTGATAATTGACGGTGCAGCAGGCTGGCCGTTGCCTGGGCATGGTGGAAAGACTTGTTTGGAACTGGCGCATACTCCAAACCTGGATGCTATGGCAAGGGAAAGCGTTCTGGGGTTAGCTCGAACCATCCCAGAGGACATGGAACCTAGCAGCGCTTGCGCCTGCATGTCAATTCTTGGTTACGACCCGAAAGTCTACTACCAGGGCAGGAGCGCTATCGAAGCCGAGAGCATGAACATTCCTATTGAGGACAGAGAGGTTGTTTTTCGCTGTAATTTAGTCGCTGTTCGTGATGGAAAGATGTGGAGCTACAGCTCTGGTTACATCGGCACCAGCGAAGCTCAAGAGCTTATCGCCGCTCTGAACAAAAGCCTCGGTAGCGATAAAGTACACTTTTATCCCGGAGTTAGCTACAGACACATATGCAAGATAAAAGGACATGAAGATGCGCTTTTGGCTACCTGCACACCGCCGCATGACATCCCGGACAAACCTATCAATGAGTTTCTTCCCCAGGGCCATGGGAGCGAGCTATTAAGGGATCTTATGGCAAGGTCGGAAATCGTGCTTCGCAACCATCATATAAATGTAGTGCGGAGGTCTCGCGGTGATATTCCAGCCACGATGATTTGGCTTTTCTGGGGTAGTGGTAAAACACCTGCTATACCAGCTTTCAAGCAGCTTTACGGTCTTGATTCTGCCCTAACATCGGGTGTTGACCTTCTACGAGGCTTAGCCCTGATGGTGAAAATGAAAGTGTTAAATATTACAGGTGTGACCGATAATCTGGATAATGATTATGCTGCCCAAGCAGCAGGCGCTTTAGAATCGCTTAAGGGATATGACATGGTAATTATCCATGTGGAGGCACCTGATGAGGCTGCTCATGCTGGCTCCATTGATGATAAAATAGAGGCTATCCATAAAGTGGACATAGAGATTATAAGCCGACTTCGCTCTTGGGATAAAGATTTCCTTCGGGTACTAATCATACCTGACCATGCAACGCCTATCGAAGTTCAAACACATGTTGGGGACCCAGTTCCATTTATGCTGTGGGGGGCAGGATTTACGGCTAGCGGGGCGAAGAGATTTACAGAGGCTGAAGCTAAAGGAACAGGCTTTTTAATTGAGGAAGGATATAATATTATAGGCAGACTAATAAGGTAAAGGGGAAGCATGGCATTAATAGTGCAAAAGTATGGTGGCAGCTCGGTTGCCGATAGCGAGAAAATCAAAAGTGTGGCTCGCCGTATAGCTAAAGCTAAGGACGAAGGGAATCAGTTAGTGGTGGTGGTCTCAGCAATGGGGGATACCACTGACGAATTAATCCGCATGGCTCATCAGGTTAGTGAACAGCCAGAGGAGCGGGAGCTTGATGTTCTACTTTTTACCGGCGAGGTAATTTCCAGCACCCTTTTAGCCATGGCTTTGGGAAGTTTGGGTTACAAGGCGGTCAGTCTTACTGGTGCCCAAGCAGGCATCCAGACTGATTCTAGCTACAGCCGAGCTCGAATTCTTCGCGTTGCCCCCCAGCGTATTGTTGATGAGTTGGAAAAGGATAATATTGTTATTGTAGCTGGATTTCAGGGTATTACTCCCAATATGGATATTACCACTTTGGGTCGAGGTGGCTCTGATACTACAGCAGTGGCTCTAGCTGCTAGTTTGAACGCTAATGTATGCCAAATTTATACTGATGTTGAAGGAGTTTACACTGCTGATCCTCACCTTATACCTGAAGCAAGTAAGTTAGATAAGATTGGCTATGAAGAAATGCTAGAGATGGCTAGCTATGGAGCAAAGGTAATACATCCTAGAGCGGTGGAATTAGGCCAATTATACAATATGCCCATATTAGTAGCTTCCAGTTTTAGCGATAGACCAGGAACTATTATTTGTAAGGAGGCATCTATGGAAATAAGAAATAAGGTTAGGGGTATTGCTCATGATACCAATGTGGCTAAAATCACTGTAATTGGTGTTCCCGACCACCCTGGCGTTGCTGCGGCAATCTTTGAGCCCTTGGCCAAGGCGAATATAAGTGTAGATACCATTGTCCAGAACGCCAGCATCGAGAATATTACTGATCTTACCTTCACAGTGGCACGAAGTGATTTGAATAAAGCGATGTCCATAGTGAAGCCCGTGGTTGAGTCTGTGGGAGGCAAGCAATGCATAACTGATTCTACATTAGTCAAAGTTAGCATTGTAGGAAGTGGCATGCAAAATACGCCAGGCTATGCTGCCAGGATGTTCCACGCCCTTAGTGAGCAAGGCATTAATATCCAATTAATCACCACTTCAGAGATAAGGATAACTTGCATTATTTCTGAGGATAGAGTTAAGGATGCTGTTCGAGCGTTACATAAAACCTTTGAGCTCGAAATCGCTTAGCACATGAAATGTAAAAGCAAAAATAAAAATGCAAAATGACAGAGCAGAAGTAAATAAAAGATTAAAATGCAAAGTGCAAAAATACAGAGCAAATAGCAATTTGATTTTTTATCTTTGATTTTTGATATTAGTTGAATACGATGGCTTATCAGCAAATAGAGGAGCGAACTAAGCTAGGACGGCGACTAGAGAAGGAAGCCATAGCCTTAGCTATTCAAGGTAGGTGGGAAGAGGCCGTGGCAGTGAATAAGAGTATAATTGAGAAGTTTCTCACTGATATTGGGGCTTACAATCGCCTTGGCAGAGCCTTGACAGAGTTAGGGGAGTTCGCTCAAGCTAAGGAAGCATATAGCAAAGCCTTGGAGCTTGCTCCTAACAATGTTATCGCGGCAAAGAATTTAACTCGACTAGCTAGCTTATCCGACACTAAAGCTACCCAGGACAGTGAGCACCACAAGGTTGTCCCTGAGCTTTTTGTTACTGAGACGGGTAAAGCTGGTGTAGTCAATCTTTGTAATTTGGCTCCGAGCGAGGTGTTAGCCAGGATGGCTATTGGTGACCAAGTCCGCCTGAGAGTGGAAGGACAACGCTTAATGGTAGAAAATAAACGTGATGAATATTTAGGGGAAGTCGAGCCAGAATATGGGTTACGACTTATCAAGCTAATAGGGGGTGGGAATAGATACGCTGCGGCCATCCTCAGCGTAGAAAGGGATGGAGTGCGGGTGATTATTAGGGAGGAGTATCAACATCCTAGTCAAGAGGGGCATCTTTCTTTTCCTGTTAAAGCTACTAAACACTTGCTTCTTCAGGCTAAAGAATCTCTTCTTAGGCATGATGTCATCGGCGAAGAAGGTGAAGCAGTGAAGCAAGTGGAGTATGCTGAAGAAACTGGATTATTCCAAAGCCAGGACGAAACTTCACTGGAAGGTTTTTCTACACTTGAGGAAACTAATAAAGGGAGATTTGAGGAGTAATGGAAATTGGAACAGTAAAGCCTATTGATATCGAAAAGGAAATGAAAAGCTCCTATCTGGACTATGCCATGAGCGTCATTGTCTCCCGAGCATTACCTGACGTGCGCGATGGCTTGAAGCCAGTGCAACGGCGCATTTTATATGCCATAGATGGATTAGGGTTGCATCACAACAGCCCGCATAAAAAGAGCGCCCGAATTGTGGGTGAAGTTATGGGTAAATATCACCCTCACGGGGACGCTTCAATCTATGAAACTATGGTGCGCCTGGCTCAAGACTTCTCACTGAGATATGTTTTAGTTGATGGACAAGGTAATTTTGGCAGCGTTGATAACGATCCACCAGCAGCGATGAGATATACAGAGGCCCGGCTTGCTGAAATCGCTGAGGAAATGCTGGTCGACATCGATAAGAATACAGTCAACTTTGTTTCTAATTTCGATGATTCACTCAAAGAGCCCTCCATCTTACCAGCCAGGTTGCCTAATTTACTGGTTAATGGCTCCTCAGGCATAGCTGTAGGCATGACAACTAACATCCCGCCGCATAATCTAGGGGAGGTGTGTGATGCTATCGCCTATCTAATTGATAACCCACAAGCCAATATGGATGAGCTGTTGGAGTTTGTTAAAGGCCCTGATTTCCCCACAGCAGCTGTAATTTTGGGGAAAGAGGGAATAAAGAGTGCTTATGCTACAGGGCAAGGGAAAATCATAGTCCGGGCTAAGACCAGCGAAGTAAGCACCAAGGGAGGGAAAAGACAAATAATTGTTACTGAGCTTCCCTATCAAGTAAACAAGGCAGCTCTAGTGGAGAGAATCGCTGAGTTGATAAAAGGGAAGAAGATTACAGGAATAGCTGAAGTGCGTGATGAATCCGATAGGGAAGGCATGCACCTGGTTATTGAACTCAAGAAGGTAGCACAGCCCCAGCAAATACTTAACAATCTATATAAGTACACCCCAATGCAATCCGCCTTTTTCATTAACATGGTCGCTTTGGTTAATGGGCAACCAAGGCTGATTAATCTTAAGACAGCTCTAACTTGCTATATTGATTTCCGCTGTGAGGTCATTACTAAGCGTTCTCAATTTGAGCTTGAGAAAGCAAGAAATAGAGCTCACATTCTTGAGGGCTTCAGGATTGCCCTGGATAACCTGGAGCAGGTAATTAAAATCATTCGGCAATCTGAAACTGTTGACGCTGCTCGCGCTAATTTGATGTCAGCGTTCAGTTTGTCGCAAGTCCAGTCACAAGCTATTCTTGACATGCCTCTCCGTAGATTGGTCCATCTGGAGCGGCAAAAAATAGTCGAGGAGTATGCTAATGTGCTAAAGAATATTTCTTATCTAGAGGCTCTATTAGCCAATCCCAGGAAGGTATTATTCCTTGTCAAACAAGATGTTGACCAGCTGAAATCCAAATATGGTGATAAGCGTCGTACTTTGATCAGTAGACAGGAAGTTACAGAATTCCGCCAGGAAGACCTTGTTCCCCACCAGAAAGTAATAATTACGCTTAGTAACCAGGGCTTTATTAAAAGGCTTCCCGTCAGCACTTACCGACTACAGCACCGTGGAGGGAGAGGTGTCATGGGAATGGTAACTCGTGAGGGTGATTTACTAAAACATATCTTGGCAGTTGACACACACGATAACTTACTTTTTTTTACTAAGCGAGGCAAGGTTTATTGTCTGAAGTGCTACGAGATTCCTGAGGATTCATCTCGGACCGCTAAAGGCACATCCATGGTTAATTTATTACCCATTGATTTAAAGGACGAGGTAACTGCAATCCTAGCTATCAGCTATCAGCTGACAGCTAACGGTTCTTTTTTGTTGCTCGCCACTAAGGCTGGCGAGATAAAGAAGACTTCCTTAGATGAATTTTCTTCCATCAGGAGAAATGGCCTTATTGCCATGGGACTCAAGAATGATGATGAACTGGTGTCAGCCAGGGTAGCTAGCGATTTAGATGAGGTTATCTTGGTAAGTCAAAACGGGCGGGCTATTAGATTTAAGGTTAAAAACTTGAGAGCTGCGTCTCGAAGCAGTGGTGGCGTTCATGGTATTCGTCTGACTGATGATTGCGTTGTCGGCATGGATGTCATTGCCAACCCTCTTGGTGTCATTGCGAGGGGAACAGAGCAATCTCAAGAGGCTTATCTGCTTACAGTGGCAGAAAAAGGGTTTGGAAAGTTAACTTCAATTAAGAGTTATCCTATCCAGCAGAGAGGAGGAAAGGGGGTTCGAGCTCATAAAGCTAGTGACAAAATAGGGAAGATTGTGGCAGCTAGGCTTGTGAACAAAGACGAAGGGTATTTGGTGATGTTATCCACCGCGGGCAATGTTGAGTGTATTCCCATTGAACAGATCTCAGTTCAGAGCAGGAATGGCAGAGGCGTACATTTAATGGCCTTGGCCAAGGGTGACAGCGTAGTTTCTATCACTACTCCAGATAGCCTGGCTAGGTAAAACCATTAAAAATAATAGAACAACAATACATCGTGGCATGATATATTGACAGGAGTAGCACAAGGAAGTAACTTAAAAATTCTGGAGGTGAGTATAAATATTAAAGAAATGCTGGAGAGAACTGCCAGAGAAGTGCCTCAGAAAACAGCCATTGTCCTTGGCTCTCAAAGAGTTACCTATCGGGAATTGGATGAAAGCTCTAACAGGGTGGCTAACGCTCTCATAGAGCTAGGCATGAAGAAAGGGGACCATGTGGCTATTTTAATGTCCTGTACCCCTGAGTGGGTTATCAATTATTTTGGAGTTGTTAAGGCCGCTGGCATAACTATAATTCTTAACTCTATGCTTAAAGCGACTGAACTCGACTCCTTATTGCGTGACTCCGATTCTAGGATATTAATTACTGAGAAAAGTTTTTCTCAAATGTTATCTTCAGTTTTGCCTACCCTACCTTCAATGAAGCATGTTATAGAGGTTGACAGTGATTCCTATGCCCAGATGATAGCCCGTAGTTCTTCCATGCCACCGGTTGTTGATATAAAGGATGACGATGAGTCCGCCATCATATATACCTCTGGTGTTTTGGGTAAGCAAAAGGGTGTAGTGCATACCCATTCTTCGCTTATGGCGGTTGTTACCACAGTGGCACCTGGTTTGGAACAAAAGAGAGAGGATATCTGCATAGGAATGATCCCCTTTTTCTACGCTCTGGGTTTGGCAGTTGTTGCCCTCATTTCCTTTTATAAAGGGTCCACTGTGGTGATTGTTCCTCGCTTCACCACCGGGAATGTTTTGGAAACTGTAGAGCAGGAAAAGGCCACTATGCTTGTGGGCGTCCCAGCTATGTACAATGCCTTGGCTATGTTGGATGAGGATACCCTTAGTAGATATAACTTAAGCTCACTACGGCTGGCGCTTACCGCTGGAGCAAAAGCCTCGGTTCATCTTATGAAGACCTTGGAGGAAAAGTTTGGTTTAACCCTTTGTGAAATATATGGGACTACTGAGGCTCTTGCTGTTAGCTTTGGTGATATTCATAATCGCAAGCTGGGGACAGCAGGTAAGCCAATTCAGGATGTCAAAATAATAGATGCTAGCGGCAAAGAAGTACCTCGGGGTGAAATAGGAGAAATTGTTTCTCGCAGTCCGCAGGTAATGAAGGGCTATTATAAGGAGCCTGAGCTTACAGCTCAGGTTCTTAAAGATGGCTGGTTTCATTCCGGTGATTTGGTCAAGATGGATGAGGATGGCTACATAGAATATATAGAGAAGAAATCGTTTATAATAGTAACCTCTGCTGGAGTTAAGATTCCTCCCACAGAAGTCGAAGACCTGCTTTTAAAGCATCCCAGTGTGGCTGAAGCAGCGTATGTCGGTGTTCTGGATGAGCATAAAGGACAGATACCCACAGCTTTCATAGTGCTTAAGGAAGGGCAAGCTGCTACCGCAAAGGAAATACGCACTTTTTGCCGCCAAAGCCTGGCTAATTACAAGCTGCCTCATAAAATTGAGTTCGTGGGTAGCATACCCAAGACTGGTTCAGGTAAAATGGACAGGAGGCGCCTCAAGGAGAGTAAGTAGCTCACAGGTGAACAAAAGAAGAGTAGTTGTTACCGGTGTTGGGGCCGTTACTCCTTTGGCCACCGGGGCCGAGGAATCCTGGCAGGCGCTGTGTCAGGGCAAATCAGGGGTGGCAAGAATCACCAAGTTTGACCCCTCCGGCTTTAAGACACAGATTGCCGCCGAGGTAAAAGATTTCCACCCTGAGGACTTCCTGGATAAGAAAAAAATAAGAAGGACTGACCCTTTTGTTCACTACGCTCTGGCGGCTACTCGTATGGCGTTGGATGATTCTGGATTGATTATCAACGATAACAATGCAAATAGAGTGGGAATAGTAATGGGCACATGCGTTGGTGGCATGATTACTTATGAAAAAAATCTCCGCACCCTCCAGGAGGAAGGACCGGACAAGGTTTCCCCTTTCTTTATCCCCGGTTTTATACCCAACATGGCAACAGGGGAGATCTCCATCGCTTTTGGTGCTAAGGGACCAAGCAAGTGTGTGGTTACCGCTTGCGCCAGTGGCAGTCATGCTATTGGTGATGCTTTCAGGCTTATTCAATATGGTGAAACAGATGCCATGATTGCTGGGGGCAGTGATGCCTATATTCTTCCTGTGGGCATTGCTGGACTTGGTAGGATGAAAGCCATATCCCGCAGGAACGATGAGCCGGAAAAGGCATCACGTCCCTTTGATAAAGACCGCGATGGCTTTGTGCTTGGAGAAGGTGCCGGGGTTATGATTTTAGAGGAGCTGGAGCAGGCTAAAAGAAGGGGAGCTACAATCTATGCTGAGCTCGTAGGCTATGGCTCCAGCATTGACGGTTTTCACATAACTGAGCCTGACTGTGAAAATCAAGCAAAGTGCATAAAATTAGCCTTGAACGAGGCTAGTATTTCAGCCAGCGATATTGATTATATCAATGCTCATGGCACCGCTACTTTGCTCAATGATATGTCTGAGACTAAGGCCATAAAGGCCGCTTTAGGCGAACGCAGCAGAAAAGTGCCTGTAAGCTCCAATAAATCCATGATTGGCCATTTATTAGCTGCAGCCGGTGCCGTGGAAGCTATTTTCACTATCCTTACTATAAGGGATGGCGTAATCCCGCCTACTATAAACTATGATACTCCAGACCCTGAGTGCGACTTAGACTATGTCCCCAATGTAGCCAGAAAAGCAGAGGTGAACATAGCCCTTTCTAATTCCTTCGGCTTTGGGGGGGCAAACGCTGCCCTCGTTATCAGGAACTTCAGCCAGTAGCCTAAGTATAACGGCACACTCTTTCCAAGGGATATACAGTCAAAGCCAGCTTGCGGCTCTAGCTCAGATAGATAGTGGACACTTTAGACAGCCTTTTATGCCATTGCGAGAATAAGCCGGGATGAACCCCGCCACTACGGTTACATCTCGTAGGGTCGGGGCTTGTCCCCGACCAAGGTATGGTGGTATGGCGACTCAGGGATTACAGAGCCTGTTCCAAGTTTGTTCGGATTACCCTCGTGATGACAAGGCAAGAAGGTAGTGTGGCACCAATCATGTGAGCGAGTACGCTTGCTTGACACTAAGGAGGGGAAAACCTAGAATATTGGCGCTGGCCGAGGTAGCTCAGGTGGTAGAGCAGCGGACTGAAAATCCGCGTGTCAGCAGTTCGACTCTGCTCCTCGGCACTTTAACAAAGTAAAGAATCTGCGGAAGTAGTTCAGCGGTAGAATGCTTCCTTGCCAAGGAAGAGGTCGCGAGTTCGAATCTCGTCTTCCGCTCCACTTGAGAGGAGTAAGCAGGCCGAAGTGGCGGAATGGTAGACGCGGCAGTCTCAAAAACTGTTGGGAGGCAACTCCCGTGTCGGTTCGACTCCGACCTTCGGCACAAAGTAAACCAATGCCGAGTTGTGTAGCGGTAGCACGGAGGACTTTGGATCCTCTAGCCCTGGTTCGAATCCAGGCTCGGCAGCCAATTAATTTGGGTAGATGTTCCCCGGTAGCTCAACGGTAGAGCAGGCGGCTGTTAACCGTAAGGTTGTAGGTTCGAATCCTACCCGGGGAGCCAGGTCTAAATATGGAAACAACGATTAACCAGGCAAAGTTATACATAATTCAGGGGGACATCACCAAACAAGCTACAGATGCCATAGTTAATGCCGCTAATCCCAGTTTAATGGGAGGTGGTGGAGTGGACGGGGCTATACATCGAGCTGGAGGGCCAGCCATCTTAGAGGAATGCAAGCAAATCGTTTCTAAACAGGGTAGGTTGCCAACCGGAAAAGCTGTGATTACCACAGGAGGAAACCTTAAAGCAAAATATGTAATACATACCGTCGGCCCCGTCTGGCATGGTGGCGGTAGAAACGAAGCTGAGCTTTTAGCTAGCGTCTATCGTGAATGCTTAAAGATAGCAAATGAGCATAAGTTAGCCAGCATCTCCTTTCCTTCTGTAAGCACAGGTGCCTATGGCTATCCTGTAAGTGAGGCGGCAAGAATAGCCATAAGGGCTGTAGCTTTATTCCTCAAGGAACAAGCCACTTCTCTTAAAGAAGTAGTATTTGTCCTTTTTGATTCCAGAACTTATGAAACCTACCGCTCTGCGCTGCAGGAGATAATAGACGGTTCTAAAACTTAGAAATATAAAGAGCATTAGAGCAGGCCTGGTTGAATGGTATTGGTAGAGTATAACCTCTCACACAGAAAGAATCTTTAGATTTTCTACCGCTTCAAAATGTCTTATGTTACTAGTGAGAAGAGTAAGGTTATGATAAAGGCAGGTAGAAGCAATTAGAAG
>JAUWHW010000019.1 GCA_030605665.1 Dehalococcoidia bacterium
GACCATCAAGGATAAGCTTATTTAAGGCAATGCGCGCTATCTCCCGTCTTACCGGAGCAAAGCTGGAAAGAGTAACCGACTCCGGGGTATCATCGATAATAAGATCAACCCCCGTTGCCTCCTCAAAAGCCCTGATATTCCGCCCCTCACGACCGATGAGTCTCCCCTTCATCTCGTCGCTGGGCAGTGAAACAGTAGACACTGTCGTCTCCGAGACAACATCAGCAGTACAGCGCTGAATGGCCGTAGCTAAGATATGCTGGGCCTCTCTATTAGCACCCTCTTTCACTTGGGCTTCCCAAATCCTAGCCTGCCGGGAGGCTTCCTCTCTCACCTCCTGCTCAACAGCCTGGAGTAAGAAGCTCTTTGCCTCTTCACCAGAGATGCCACTGATCTGCTCTAACTGCCGTATCTGTTCACTCTTGATCCCTTCAAGCTCAGCCTGAAGATTATCGATGCCCTTCTCTTTGTCATGTAGCACTTGATCTCGATGATCCAAGGAGATCATCTTGTGCTCCAGGGAGTTCTCTTTCTGATTGAGTCGCTTTTCTATATGATGTAACTCAGAGCGCCGTTCCTTACTATCAGTCTCAGCAGCATTTCTAACATGGATTGCCTCTTCTTTAGCCTCAAGAAGCATCTCTTTATACTTAGTTGCTGCTTCCTCTAATAATGCTCGTGCCTCTTTACGAGCTTCCAGTGTCCGTTGGTTGGCTATTAACTGCCGCATAAAATAACCAACCCCCACACCCAAAACCACGGCAATGACAATAAGAATATATGCTATGTAATTCATTTCTCCTCTTCGTTGTACAGCGATGTATAAGTGACATTACGAGCTAATATTACCTTGTCAAGGATGGAGCGTCAATCTACACAAGGGGACATCCACCAGCACGAAAGAGAACACTGGGGAAAATAATCCAAAAGTGAAAACAAACTCAAATAGAAAAAACCTTAGCAACAGAATAGCGGAAGGAAAGGTAAATTTAACAGATATCCAATAGGATTAACCTATTGACCGACCTAAGAATCACAAGGTGTAAACCTTAGACTCCCTAGAAAGGAGGTGATTCAGCCGCACGTTCCCGTACGGCTGCCTTGTTACGACTTCGTCACAGTCACTGGTCCCGCTTTCGGCAACTGCCTCTTACCAAAGTAAGTTAGCCTGTTGACTTCAAGCGTTGCCAACTTCCATAACGTGACGGGCGGTGTGTACAAGGCCCGAGAACGTATTCAACGCAGTATAGCTGACCTGCGTTTACTAGCAACTCCAACTTCATGCAGGCGATTTCAGCCTGCAATCTGAACTGAGGGCAATTTTGAGGATTAGCTCCAGATCACTCCTTAGCAACCCTTTGTATTACCCATTGTAGCGTGTGTGTAGCCCAGGACATAAGGGCCGTGCTGACTTGACGTCATCCTCGCCTTCCTCCTTGCTTTACAAGGCAGTCTCCTATGAGAATTTAACATAGGACAAGGGTTGCGCTCGTTGCGGGACTTAACCCAACATCTCACGACACGAGCTGACGACAGCCATGCAGCACCTGTGTCAACTCCTGACTGGATACAGGTGGTTCTCCTTTCGGAGTCCTACTTTTGGCATGTCAAGTCCTGGTAAGGTTCTTCGTGTAGCATCGAATTAAACCACACGCTCCGCTGCTTGTGCGGGCCCCCGTCAATTCCTTTGAGTTTTAACCTTGCGGTCGTACTCCCCAGGCGGGACACTTAAAGTGTTAACTTCGGCACAGAGAGGGTCGATACTCCCCATACCTAGTGTCCACCGTTTAGGGCGTGGACTACGCGGGTATCTAATCCGCTTCGCTCCCCACGCTTTCGAGCCTCAGTGTCAGGAACAACCTAGGAAATCGCCTTCGCCACTGGTGTTCTTCCCAATATCTACGCATTTCACCGCTACACTGGGAATTCCATTTCCTTCTGCTGCCCTCAAGCTCCACAGTATCAGATGACCTCTCCGGGTTGAGCCAGAAGATTTCACACCTGACTTAAGGAACCACCTACGCTCTCTTTACGCCCAGTAAATCCGGATAACGTTCGCCTCCTACGTATTACCGCGGCTGCTGGCACGTAGTTAGCCGAGACTTATTCCTCGAGTACCGTCAAAATTCTTCCTCGAGAAAAGAGGTTTACAACCCGAAGGCCTTCTTCCCTCACGCGGTGTCGCTGGGTCAGGCTTTCGCCCATTGCCCAAAATTCCTTGCTGCTGCCTCCCATAGGAGTTGGGGCCGTATCTCAGTCCCCATCTGGCTGGACATCCTCTCAGACCAGCTACTGATCATCGCCTTGGTAAGCCGTTACCCTACCAACTAGTTAATCAGACATAAGTCCCTCTTCAAGCACCCTAAGGCTTTAATAACCAAGCAATCCTTGATTATCATATGCGGTATTAGCCTGTCTTTCGGCAGGTTATTCCCCACTTGAAGGTAGGTTACTTATGTGTTACTCAGCCGTTCGCCACTAGATTACAGTCCGAAAACCATAACCCCGTACAACTTGCATGCATAAGGCGCACCGCAAACGTTTATCCTGAGCCAGGATCAAACTCTCCACTTAAACCTTCCTTCCACTATTCAATTGTTAAAGTGCGTAGTCGCTTACTTTTATATGATATAAGTATCTTGTCAGATTGTCAAGTATGCGAAGGCTCCTTGTCAAATTGTGTGGAAACAGCTAGGAGATGGTGTAAACCCCAGGAGCATCTTTCTCCAATAGACCGCTACATTTCTTAAGCCGCAGGAGACCCGCTTCAGCATTTTGATCTCTGTATTACAGCCTTCGGTAAAGCCATTAGTGATGCCGTTATCAAAGTGGTTTAGCATAGGCTTCCCCTACCGTTTCATGGTATTACCCCACCCTCTATGTAACAATCGCTGGACAATAACAGAAGGTAACAAATATAATCCATATTAATGATTGGAAATGGAAATATAAGGGTAGCTTTCTATACGCTAGGATGTAAGCTCAATCAAGCAGAAACGGAACTTCTAGCTGGTCAGTTTAATAAAGCTGGATATCATCTTGTGTCTCCTAACGATGCGGCTGACATTTATATTGTCAATACCTGTACAGTAACTCATATCGCTGACCGCAAATCACGCCACTGGCTCAGGCTAGTTAGGCGAGAAAACCCTGAGGCTTTAATCATTGCCACAGGTTGCTACGCTCAAAGCGCTCCTCAAGAACTGGCTCAAATTGCTGACCTTGTCATTGACAATGAAGGGAAAGAGCATCTGCTTGAAGTTGTAAAGGGTACGAGAAGCCGAAGTAATGTCATTGCGAGCGAAGCGAAGCAACCTCGTAGCCAAGAAAAAACAAAACAATCCTACATCCCTTACAGCACTAGAGTTCGCAGTCTAATAAAGATTCAGGATGGCTGTCATAGCCCTTGTACTTATTGCATTGTGCCTCGAGTAAGGGCTTACGAGTATTCTTTGCCTGCTTCTCAGATAATCGAGCAAATTAAGCAGAAGATAGCCGTTGGCTATAAGGAAGTTGTTCTCACCGGAACTAAAGTGGGCTGCTATAGCCATAATGGCATCAACCTCAGAGGTTTAATAGAGCACATTCTCCATAATACAGACATTGAGAGGCTGCGTCTCTCTTCACTACAGCCACGGGAAATCTCTGCTGAATTTCTTGCCTTGTGGCAAGACGCTGCCCTGAGCCCTGGCGAAGGATCTAGGCTTTGCCGTCATTTCCATTTAGCTCTCCAAAGTGGAAGCGATGCTATCCTTCAGAGGATGAAACGATGCTACTCATTGGAGGATTACCAAAAGACAATAAATTTAATTAGAGAGGCAATACCAGGTGTAGCTATTACTACGGATGTTATGGTTGGCTTTCCGGGAGAAGATGATGGAGAATTTGAGCAAAGCTATCGTTTTTGCCAGCAAGCTGGCTTTGCCAACATCCATGTTTTCCCCTTCTCGCCTCGGCCTGGAACGACAGCAGCCAAAATGCCTGAACAGGTAAGATGTCAGGTGAAGAAGGAGTGTGCTCAGCGAATGCTAGAACTGGCTAGGTATCGCAGACATAGCTTTTATGCGCAATTTCTAGGGCGAACTATGCCTGTCTTATGGGAGAAAGAAACAAATTTCGGAAGCGGCATGTATTCTGGCTTGACCGACAACTATATCAGGGTATTTACTCAAAGCGAAAAACCCTTGACTAACAGAATAGCACCGGTTAAGTTAGACGGATTTTACAACCAGGGAATGTGGGGAGAGCTAGTCAGTGAAGATTCAAGTCAAGGTAAAGGCTAACTCAAAAACTGAAGAGGTTAGCCAAGAAGGGGACAACTTTATAGTGAAGGTCAAAGAACCGCCTAAGGAAGGCAGAGCTAACCAAGCAGTCATTAAATTACTGGCAGAGCACTTTGAGGTTTCCAAAAGCCAAGTAAGGATTTTAAATGGATTTAAGAGCAAGAATAAAATTGTTGAGATTGTTGATAGTTAGATATTCAGGCGCACGCCATCGAAATACACAAGGGCACGTCCTACTCTCTGAATATTTTGATACCCCTTACTCACCATAATAAGCCTTTCCAAACCAAACCCTATTCCTACCCATGGGTCAACCCATCCCCATTGAGCATCTAAGGCGTTGGGGCCTATAACCCCTGAACCAACTTCTAGACCAGCAACAACATCAATCGTTTCGCCATACACTTCACTCCGCGCAGGAATCAATTGATAATTTTTTATCTCGGCAGCATCCATTATCATAGCAGCAAGTTCCTCCAATTTTTGTTTTCCCCCCTCTTTAGATGAGCCAAGTTCTACAAGGTTTAGCATGGTAAACTCATTCAAATGATGGCTACCTTTTGAGTCCTTGCGGAAGCAAGGACCTACTTCAAAAACTCGTATTGGTTTCTCATACAAACGGGCAAATTCACCCAAAAGATAATAGAGATTTGGCGCTAACATCGGTCTTAGACATTTATCATCGCTTACCCAAAATACTTGCTTAAACAACGGCTGCTCTGGCGTAATCGACATCTTTGCCAATAAACCCTTAGCTAAGATAATCGGCGTGACTACTTGAATAAACCCGTTCTCGATAAGCACATTTGTAAGCTTGGTCTCCAGTTCACAAAGCGCAGGGCGATGGTGAATATTTCGTATCTCCAGTAAGTGTTGCTTACCCTGCCTTACGAGTAGCTGCTCCGTATTACGGAAGGCCTTATCCCGTTCTTGAACACTGGAAAACGACTTCTCTTGAAGGCTTAAAGGAGCATCTAGCTCCCTTAAACGTTGTTTTTGCACCTTTGAAAAATTAATATTCATCTATATTAGTTGCTTCAATAAGAATTTTCGCATAATTAGAGGCAGCAGCCAACTCAATATAATGAACTTTGGAAGCTACTTCTTGTGCCTCTGCACGTTTGCTTCTAGAAACTAAAGCTAGTTTAGCCCCCATGCCAGCGGCGTTTCCTACCTGTTCAAAACGATTCAGGGGAAGAGATGGCAACATTCCAATAGCCATTGCGCTTGAAACGTCAATGTAACTGCCAAAAGCTCCGGCGATGATCACTTTTTTTATCTCCTCTGAAGAGTGGCCCCGAGCCTCTAAAAGGACTTGAACACCGGACCTTATTGCTCCTTTAGCTAATTGTATCGCGCGCACATCATTTTGAGTAATAGTGATTGCCGGAAGTCCGTTTCTTTCTTCCTCACTAACAATGATAAACTCGCGCCGCCCTTCTTTATCACGTACTCGAGGATGATTATTCAGCATTCTGCCACTTTTATCTACTACACCGGCTAAGCGAAGCTGCGCTATGGCATCCAATACACCAGAGCCACAAATTCCAACTGGCTTAGCTTCATCAATGGTGACATAATCAATAACGTCATCTGATATCCTCAGTCGTTCTATTGCTCCAGTAGTAGCGCGCATGCCGTCTTTGATTTCTGCTCCCTCAAATGCGGGACCTGAGGCACAGGATACACTGGTTATTTCACCATTACTTATTAAAGAAACCTCGCTGTTTGTACCAATATCAATAGCCAAGACTAAATCCTCTTTTTGCCAAATTTCTTTTGTAGATAATAGCATCGCTACATGGTCGGCCCCTACAAAACCAGCAATATTGGGCAATATATGCACATAAGCCCCTGGCGCTATATCAAGTCCTAAATCTCGAGCTTTAACATCTAGAGCACCTTTCACCACTGGTATATAAGGAGCATATGCCAGTTGCTTCACTGATAATTTTAAGAGAAGATGATGCATAGCAGTATTTCCCACTATTACAGCTTCCACAACTTCATCCGGCTGAGCATCAACCTTGGTGCATAGTTCAACTAATAGCCTGTTTAATTCATCTATAACCAACTTCTGTATCAATCTTCTCCCTCCCCCCTTCTCTAAAACGAAGGAAATACGAGTAATAATATCTTCTCCATAAGCAAATTGAGGGTTCATAACTCCTTTAGCTGCTAAAGTTTCACCACTTTCCAAATCCATTAAATAAGCAGCTATTTTTGTGCTGCCCAAATCCACAGCCAGCCCCAATTGGCGGCTAGACTGGGAGCCGATAGCTACCACTTCGCTGCCTCGCACAAAAACTTTGGCTTTCCAGTCCCATGACCGCAATAAAGGAGAGGTATTTTTTAAAACCTCAATATCAATATTAGTGCAGTTTCTTCCTTGATTTTTTAACTCCTCTAATATGCGCTCAACATCAGCTTGCAAGTCTGACATAGAAGGAGCCGTCAGAGAGACATCATAGGAACTAACTAGCGAATCTGGAGCAACAGCAATCTCAAAGCCTTCTATTTGTAAGCGTTGCATCGTGGTCATCGCCCCGGGTGGCATAAGTAACTCTACATCGCCTTTTGGATATGTCTGGCAGGCTAACCTCCAGCCTTCCTTTAATTCTTGAGGTGAAAAAACCTTTAGTTCGCTGGCCGTGGGTTCTGAAACAATCCCTTTCAGAACTTGTACTTTGCAGCAACAGCACCGCCCGTGACCTCCACATATGCTAGCTATGCCCACGTCTAATTGATGTGCACAGTCTAAAAGTGATTGATTGCTTTTACACTCCCCACTCATGCCTATAGGCTTAAAGTCGATTTGATAAAATTTCATTTTCTCCTCTGAGAGAATCAAATTTCAATTATTCAGTATTAAACAATACCCTTAAATTTTCATAATAGTTTATCATGTAGATTAACACAGCACAGGTTTTTTGCTAACCACATAGTAGCACTGAAACAATCAAATTTCAGGGAATCCCTTTCCCTTGTAGCCTTTTCAGGCTAAAAAAGTTAATATGAATTACTGAGAAACATCTTTTTATGGATATTTGTGAAGAATTAAGAGATAGGCTTAAGAAAGCTACCGAAAGAAACAAAACCAATGCCATTCTCCTATCAGGAGGACTTGACACAAGCATTTTGGCCGTCATAGCGAAGCCAAAGCTAGCCTTTACAGTGGCTTTAAAAGATTCCCAGGCATCCGACCTCATCTATTCAGAAAAGGTATCCAGGCTTCTAGGAATAGAGCATAAGAAATTGGAGTTCACTGTGGAAAAGGCGCTTAATACACTCCCTGAGGTTATTAGAGTATTGCGAACCTTTGACCTCGCTTTACCCAATGACCTTTCCATATATTTCGGGCTAAAGCTTGCTAAGGAGAGCAGCATTTATTCAATCATGACCGGGGACGGAAGCGACGAACTCTTCGCAGGCTATTCTTATATGACAGAACTTCCTCCAAAAGAACTCAAAAGATATATAAGAGAGCTTTCAAAGAGCTGGCACTTTTCAGCTAACGAGCTTGGCAGAGCTTTAGGTATTGAAGTAAAGCAACCTTTTCTCGACGAGGATTTCGTTCGCTTCGCTTTAGGAATAAGCCCGGAGCTCAAGGTCAAGGAAGGCATAGGGAAGTATATCTTAAGAAAGAGTTTTGAGGATTTAATCCCACCAGAACTAGTATGGAGGGGAAAAGAAGCTATAGAGTATGGTTCAGGCTCTAACAAGCTTCACAAGGTGATAAGAGATATGGTCTCAGATGAAGAGTTTCAGGCTGCAAGGGAAAAGGCTGGCATAAAGTTCATTAACAAGGAACATTTCTTCTACTACCGGATCTATAAAAAGGTCGTGGGGGATATACCCAAAGCCAAGAGCAATGAGCATAGCTGCCCTTGCTGTGGAGCCGGCATGGGCATATACCATTGCCAAACTTGTGGCTTTTCACAACCTCTTGAGGAGTACCTTTAGAGATTCTTCGCGGAGTTTATCCTGAGCGAGATTCTTGGGTCGCTTCTCTGCCGTAGAATAACAAGAAGTGAAGGACTCAGAATGACAAGGAGCGAAGGGTTCAGAATAGCATTGGAAACTTCGAAAAAGATTACCCTTTTATCTTTACTGGAATGCCAGAAGCCATAAAGTAAACTTCATTCGCATGCCGGGCTAGAAGCTGGTTAGCTTTGCCCAGGAGGTCTCGATAAACTCTGCCTAGCTTGTTATCCGGCACCAAGCCTAAGCCCACTTCGTTGGAAACAACAATAAAACTACCTTTATGTTTATTGATGCACTCAATCAGCTCTTCTATCTCATCTATGACCCGCTTTTCTGTCTCAGAGATTGCTTCGCGGAGCTTGCCCCGAGCGAGATTCTTCGGTCGCTTCGTTCCCTCAGAATGACAAGAAATAAAGGACTCAGAATGATAAGAGGTGGGGGGCTCGCAGTGATAAGAGGACTCCCCACCCTCCTTAGTTATGATATTAGAGACAAGCAAAGTCACACAATCGAGGAGAACTACATCAGCATCTTCAATCCGCTCTTTTAGTCGCTGCCCCACCTTCACATCGATTTCCAGAGCCCGCCAATTCTTAGGTCGTTTTCTCTTATGTTCTTCAATCCTCAAAGCCATTTCATCATCAAGAGGCTCTCCAGTAGCTACGAAGAGAACCTTCTTCCCAAGCTTTTCTGCCATCTGCAGTGCAAACCTGCTTTTGCCACCACGGGCCCCGCCAAGAATGAGGATGAAACTTTTAGCCATTCTATCTCCAAATGTCATCGTAACGAGTGTCAGCGATGAAGCAATCGCAAAAGTGGCTAAGAGATTGCTTCACGGAGTTTATCCTGAGCGAGATTCTTCGGTCGTTTCTCTCCCTCAGAATGACAGGAAGCGAAGGGCTCGCAACGACAGAGAGAATCTGCTGGTTCAAACTTAACTCAACCAACTAATGCCTCCCAATTCAGCAACCATAAACGTTAGAATGAGCACCACTACCTCAGCAAACTCGTTTACGGCGCCATAATTATCTCCAGTAAGCCCTCCAAATCTGGAACAAAGATACTTCGAAAACGCCAGAAGAATAAGACAAAGTGCTGCCATGAGCATTGCTCCCCACCACTTAAGCAAAACCAATACTATAATCAGGGAAAATGCCGTGGCACAAGCCAGCCCTTTCCAATTCGCCTTCTGTTTAATAGCCCATCCCATGCCCTCTTTCTTAGCTGAAGGGAAGGTAGAAATAGCATAGACCATCCCCCAGCGACCCAAGATAGGCATAAGTATAAGGGAAGTTGTGCGCAATCCCAAAGGTAGAGCGACCAAAGCCGCAAACTTAGCAATAATGAGGCAACATCCCCCTACAACTCCAAACCCACCAACTCGACTATCAGACATAATTCTTAACCTGTCTGAAGTTGAGCTTCTTAGAGCAAGCCCATCACAGGTGTCAATGAAGCCATCGAGGTGCAGCGCACCCGTGAGGATAATGAGAGCAATAAGGAGCAAGGCATTGACTAAGATTGAGGGCAGAAATAACCCCAGCAAGTAATCAAACCCAAATAGCACCAGTCCCAGAAAGAGCCCTACCATAGGGAAAAAGCTTACTGATTTCCCTAAGTCCTTACCATGCTCTCGATAATGAGGGAAAGGGATTATGGTAAGAAATTGCCATGCAACCCAAAATCTCATCCAAGTTAAATCCCAAATTCTAATCTCTAAACACTAAACAAATCCATTTGAAATGCAAAAGGCAAAAATAAAAATGAAAAATGACAGAGCAAAAGTTAAAAAGTTTGCATTTTGAATTGTCATTTTGACTTTTGACCTTTGATTTTTAATTTTCTATATTGCTTAGGATTTCGCATTTCCATGTTGACTATCATACTTAGTGCTTCTCCTTAGTGACACTGGCCTCACTAAAAGTTGCCAGCTGGGCTAAAGTCTTCACTGCTGCCTCCACAATTACCATACCTAACGCTGCCCCAGTTCCCTCACCAAGACGCATCTCTAGATTCAGGAGCGGGGTCAATTCCAAGTATTGCAACAATACTTTATGTCCACTCTCGGCAGAAAGGTGAGCAGCAATGAGGTAATCTTTTAACTGGGGTGAAAGTTCAGTAGCGATAAGGGCAGCAGCACCTGAAATAAAGCCATCAATGACCACAGGAATATGGTGTGCTGCTGCTCCAAGCATAACTCCCGCTAATCCCCCGATTTCAAAACCACCGACTTTGGCTAACACATCGATTGGATCTCGAGGATCGGGCTTATTGAGTTCCAAAGCCTTTTCAATTACCCTGACTTTGTGTGCCAATTGCTCATTATCTAGGCCTGTACCATGGCCAGTGACCTTTTCTACTGGCTCACCCGTAATAGCAGCACATATGGCACTGCTGGCAGTGGTATTGCCAATGCCCATGTCTCCAGTGCCTACAATGTCAAGCCCTTTAGCTATCTCAGCTTCTACAATTTCAATCCCAGCTTCTATTGCTCTCACAGCTTCATTGGGAGTCATCGCTGCTTGCTGAGCCATATCTTTTGTCCCGTAAGCTATTTTTCTACAGATGAGCTCAGAATGAGGCGGAAGGGCGCTTGCCGTTCCCATGTCAACTATGACGACGCGAGCACCAACGAACCGCGCTAAAACATTTATACCAGCGCCACCATTAAGGAAGTTAGAAACCATCTGTGCCGTCACTTCTTGAGGATAGAGAGTTACCCCCTCATTTACCACACCATGATCAGCAGCCATGGTTATGATAGCTTTATGCTCAAAACCAGCAATTGTCCTGCCCTTGATACCAGCTATCTGGATGGATAACTCCTCTAACCGTCCCAAACTCCCTTTGGGTTTAGTCAGCTCATCCTGGCGAACTCGAGCTGCCTCCATAGCTTTACTGTCCAGAGGTTTTATTTCCTTTAATGTTCGGGAAAGGGAATCATCCATCTTAATACTCGATGCCTCTCCGTGCCTTAATTCCTTTAATAAGCGGATGTTTAACTGCTACCATCTTGGTAACCAGGTCTGCTTGCTCGATGATTTCCTTTGGTGCTCCACGCCCAGTTAAAATTAGCTCCATTGACTCAGGCTTCTTGCTCATCAGGCTTAATATTTGCTCGGTGCTCACTAAGCCCTTATTTACAGCAACAAATATTTCGTCAAGAATAACCACATCATAGGCGCCACCAAATATGGTTTTCTCGGCAAAGGCCAAAGTCTGCTCGGTGGTTGACCTGAGTTCCTCCAAGCTTTGGGCAAAGCTGTCTGCGGTGTTCAGTTGCACTATTTCAAAGGGATGGTATTGAGCAGCAAAAAGATGTTCTCCACAGGTGCGGTCGCCTTTGATAAATTGGATGACAATGACCTTCATTCCTTGCCCCACTGCCCTGAGAGCTAGCCCCAGAGCTGCTGTGGTTTTGCCCTTGCCATCTCCGGTATAGACTTGAATTAGTCCTCGAGTGTTCATTTACCTCTTACCTCCTTAATAGCGGTGATTAGCTTTTGGCATTGGGGCAAAGTACGGGGGGCGATACGAACATATTGGGGAAGACCAAATGAGGTACAGTCACGCACTAATATCATTCGCTTAAGTAACTCACGCCGAAATCTTGGGGCATCGCCTACCTTGACTAGGAAGAAATTTGCTTCTGAGGGGAGCGGCGGCAAGCCAAGGCTAGAAAGTTCAGCTACGAGATAATTCTTCGCCTGCCTAAGTTCAATTTGGCATCGCTTCAAATATTCTTCTCTGGCTATAGCGATAATACCTGCTTTTTGAGCTAGGACATTGACATTCCACGGTGGACAGATGCGGCGGAGGTTAACGATAATTTTCTCCTTTGCCACTCCATAACCCAGGCGGAGTCCGGCCATAGCATAGTCTTTGGTCATAGAGCGCAAAACGAGGAGATTGCTTTGCTCTGCCCGCAATGATGAATGTAACGCCAAATCCAGGGAGGACCAAGCACTGTCCACGAAGCTAACATAAGCCTCGTCCAGGACTACTAAAGAATCCTTACCAGCATTCAGAATCTTCTCGAAATCTGCTCGTGAAAGATATCTCCCGGTGGGGTTATTAGGATTGCAAACAAAGACGCCCTTGGGATGGTGCTGTCGGATTAATTCAACAGTCTCACTTGTATCTAGCCAAAAACCATTTTGCGCTGAGAGCCGCTGTTTTATAAGGACTGCTGCAGTAATCTGGCAGGCAACTTGGTATTCACCAAAAGTAGGCTCAATGATTAAAACTTTATCACCTGGAGCAAAGTAAGCTAGAGCAGCAAGGCGTATAAGCTCAGTGGAACCACTGCCAACCAATAAATTACGCATCTTTACTCCCAGCTTTTCAGCTAGGGAATGTTTTAGATAGTATGCCTCAGAGTCAGGATAGCAGGAGATTTCCACCTCGCTTAGCATTTTCATCACTCCTGGCGGTGGGCCAAGTGGGTTTAGATTGGTACTGAAATCGAGAATATCTTGAGGGGCAACACCTAGCGCTTCTACCTCAGCGTAGTCAATTCCCCCGTGTGGCATGGGTGTCACATCCCTTATTTCTGGCCTAGGCAGTAAGGACAAAATACGTCACCTCCATGGTTAAACAAAACAAAACCCAAAGCAGAGCAGACACACTCGCTAACCTTATTCCAGAGCTAATGAACTGGGGAGACAGAGGATTATTGGCATTGCCTAGGCTATAGTAGCCCACCTTTTCCAGCTGAACTCTGAGTGCCCCAGCCATGGCACTCATTGGCCAGCCAGCATTAGGGCTCTCCGTTTTACCATGGTCACGAAGCATAATTTGCCAGGCATTCTTGCCATCCCTCCTGCTTATATAGGCAGCTACCACTAGCAGTAGACCTGAGATTCGCGCCGGGATAAAATTTAGGACATCGTCTAATTTAGCAGCAAATCTGCCGAAATATTCATATTTCTTATGATAGCCAATCATGGCATCCCAGGTATTTATTACCCGATAGGCCACGGCGCCGGGCACACCAAGAAATAAGAAATAGAACAGCGGGGCCACAAAGCTATCACATAGATTCTCCGCCACAGACTCCATCGTTGCCGAAATCAGCGCTGGCTTTCCCAGGCTCTGGGGTTCACGGCTGACCAAGACTGGTATCTTACCTCGGGCTTCCTTTAGATTATTATTAGCTAGAAGCATTTTAATTTCAAGAGCAGTATAACGCAATTCTCTAAATGAAAAGGCAGGCTTTAATAGCAAAGCACCAGTGATTATGTAGGCTATGGAGCTAGCTTGGCTTATATAAAGTAAAAGAAAATAAGCGGGCGAGGCAAAAATAAATATAGTAAACAAAACCATGGCGCCACCATAGACCAATTGAGACCGCGCACTCTGAGGAGAGGCAAACTTTTCCAAAAAGGAAATCGCCTTTCCCATCCACACTACTGGATGTATGGCTCGAGGTGGCTCCCCAAATAAAGCATCGATCGTCAGAGCTAGGAGTAGAATGGATAAATGTTCCATAGCTTCTCTGAGAGCGTTTAGCAACCCTCCATTTTTGTCATTCTGAGCAATGTCATTCTGAACAGAGTGAAGAACCTAGGCGAAGAATCTCTTATAAACTCTTCGTGGAGTTCACCCTGAGCGAGATTCTTCGGTTGCTTTGCTCCCTCAGAATGACAATGAGCGAAGGGCTCAGAGTGACAATTTACATTAATAAACATTCTCTTTTTCTTGCTGCTGAATATAGTTTCTTTCTGCTGTGATAAAGGTGGTAGGCAACTTATTAATGGGATGAGGATAAACGCATACTTCAGCTCCATAGACTTTTTTAATATTCTCCACTGTAAGTACATCCCGTGGTGTTCCCTCAGTATAAATTTGCCCTTCATTTAGCATAACTAGCCAATCACAATATTGAGCGGCTAAATTCAGGTCGTGTAAGGCAGCAATGACAGTTAAACCTTGCTCAAGACAAAGGCTCTTAACCAAGTCCAGGAGTTCAACTTGATGTTTTATATCCAAATTTGCAGTTGGCTCATCAAGAAGGAGCACCCTTGGCTGTTGGGTTAAGGTCCGAGCGATGATGAGCCTTTGCCTCTCTCCCCCAGAGAGTTCACCCACTCTATGGTCAGCAAAGAATTGGGTTTTTGTTGCTCTCATCGCTCGCCAAGCAATAGCTATATCTTTTTCTCCTTCGTAACGAAGAAACCCAAGATGGGGCGTCCGTCCCATAAGCACCACTTCAAAGGCTGTGAAAGCTTCAGGTAAAATAGGATTTTGTGGCACCACGGCAATAAGGCGAGCCAGCTCTTCTCTCTTGATGTTTTTTATATTCCGACCATCAATAGAGATATACCCCGAAAAGACGCTGATTACCCGAGTTATTCCCTTGATCAATGTTGATTTCCCTGAGGCATTAGGCCCAATGAGACCTAACACCTTGCCTGGCACCACCTTCAGGTTTATGTTATTTAACACTGCCCGGTGGTTATAGCCTAAGCTAACATCCTTTAGTTCAATCATTTCTAATACCTATTCCCCTTGTCATTCTGAGCGAAGCGAAGAATCTAGAGACCCTTCACTTCGTTCAGGGTGACAGTTAAATAACTTAGAAGAAAGCAAGCCCTTTCTTCCTTCGCAATAGATAAAGAAAGAAAGGAGCTCCACAAAAAGCAGTGATTACCCCTACAGGAATCTCTGTGGGAGGAAGCAGAGTGTGGGCAAGGGTGTCAGCTAAGATAAGAAATATGCCGCCGACCAAGGTAGATAAAGGAAGCAAGAAACGATGGTCTGGACCCCAGATAAGTCTCACCGCATGGGGAACGATTATGCCCACAAAACCTATAAGCCCAGTAAAACAAACTGCCACAGAGGTAATCAAGGTGGCAGCACCCAGCAATATAAGCTTAACCCTTTCCACATTGATGCCTAATTGCTGTGCCTGCTCTTCATCAAGCTGCATCACATTAAGGGGTCGAGCATGAAGCCAGATAATTATAACTCCTACTACCACACAGGGGAGGACTGTCCATACTTCAGCCCATTTAGTTAAGGAAAGCCCGCCCAGTAGCCAGAATACAATCCCATGTAATTCCTCACCGCAAATGGTCATAAGATAGGAGGTAATCGAGGATAGGAAAGCTCCCAAGGCTACTCCTGCCAGGATGAGGGTAGTTGCTGGTAAGGTCTTGCCCACACGAGCTACTGAATAGACAACAGCCACGGCACCTAGACCACCAGCAAAGGCAAATATAGGGATGGCTCCAAAATTCATCCATTGCAAGGGGAAAGGAATGAGAAAGCCAACGGTAGCCCCTAACCCGGCTCCTGAGGCAATACCGAGGAGATAAGGGTCAGCCAGGGGATTGCGAAATAGCCCCTGATAGGTAGCTCCAGCCACGGCCAGAGCTGCCCCTACTAAGCCTGCCAGGAAAATGCGTGGCAGCCTAATGTCCAAGATTATCGTCTCAAGATTTTCCAGATTTAGGGTTATTCCAAAAATTTCCGGGCAAGAGGGGACAATATGAAGAAAAGGCAACTGGGAAAGAAGGACTTGAAAGCAGGTAGGAAAAGGTATGTGGACACTTCCCAAAGTGGTGGCAAATGCAATCACTGCAAAAAGCAGCCCAACAAGCCCTACTAAAGCACAAACTTTGCCTTTCCAGCGAAGAGGATAAGGTATGATAGCCTCACCAACAGGCTCAGCAAACGGTTTAGAAAAGGCACGTGACATCTAGTATACCCACACTACTTAATACTTATTTATTCAAGCTCAGCAGAGACCTCTAAGAACCAAACATTATCTCTTTTCTCTTGTTTGCCGTGAGTGACTTTAAGCGGTCTTTTAAAAATTGGACCATCGAACACAAAGGTATGATATTCCCCGGATTCCCCACAAGGATGGCAACCAAATTTTTGAATTTCGTCTAAAAAAGCCTTGTCTAAGCTTCTGCCAAGCAAATTCTTTTCCAATCTGGTAGCAACAACTATCGCTTTAAACCCGCTCTGCCAAAAATCAGCAAGGAGGTCCCCGGGTCCAATCCCCCAGAGGGGCAAGAGAGGCTTTATTCCAAGCTCAGCACAAACCCTCTCTATCCACTCTCTATGCTCCTCCAAGTCCATATCACCAAAAACTCCTCCCTCTATCCCTTTCTCTTTAAGTTCAGTCACAACCTTCTTAAAGTTCTCCTCATAATTTTCCCAGGAGGTTTTGACTTGCACTATTGGAATCCCAATAGCTTCTGACTGCAAATCCAAAACTTCAGCTTTAATACCGTGAGACCTTGACCTCTTTCCGTCCTCGGAAAGGAAGTTGACCAGATACGAAACCTGGTGTCCTTGCGAAATTGCTTTATAGGTCGCCAGGGCAGACTCTTTCCCTCCACTCCAGGAGGCAAAGACTTTCATCTAATCAGCTCACCCAATGATTTCTTCTACCTCAAAGAGAGCGGTATTAGCGTGGCACTTACAAGAGATTGCAACAGCAAGTGAATAGGGAGGTTCTAACCCTTCAACATAGTCCAACCATTCTTGCACTTCAGCCCCTAATATTGCTCCTACGCCACCAAGATCTTGACTCACAAAAATCCTGTAATGATCTACCGTCTCAGATAAGGAGAATTCAAGTAGCTCATACATAGGGGCAACTTTCTTGCGACCAGTCACCGGACAGGTCTTTGGCTGTGAGCAAGGAATTTTACACCACATCCCCTTGGGCATATAACTTGATATGATAGTCCCTGGACCCTGGGAAAGAACTAGCTTTTCTGGTAAGCCAGTCAATGCCCCCTTTACCAGGGATTTACTCTTGGTTATTTTGAGCTCTCTTATTTCCAACCATTTCTCTGTCAATTTACCAGCAATTCCGCCAGGAATAGTAGGAATAATCCACTTTACGGGCTCATATCTCAGAATGTTTGCTAATACGTTTGTTACTTCACCAATAACAAGTGATATCCCTTCTATTTTTGTCTCCCTCATATCTTTCTCAGCCAATATTACATCGGCTACCTTGCTGGCTGGGCAGTGTTGGTTTAAATCTATTATTACGGCTCTAGCTCCAGCCTCTTTGGTAACTCTCGCTCCCTTGGCACCCCAACGCCCTCCACCAGCACATACCAGCAAATCTCCCTTCCCAATAACTGGCGTATCAATCACCGTGTTCATTACCTCCCCTCCTCAAACAGCTCTGGATGAAGACATCCAGCTATCAATTCGAGGGCATCAATTATTCTAGGTCCCGGAATATCTACAAGGGCTGCCTGAATACCGTATACTCTGCCATTTTTGACTGCTGGCACTCCCTCCAGTCTGGTTTCACACGTAATATATTCCAAGGTCGGGGCATATCCTTGGACACAAAATATTGCCTGAGGCTCCCTTGCAATGATGGCTTCTAAGTCTACTTCCTTGCATTCATTGAGGTCCGAAAAGATATTGACTCCTCCGCCTTTTTGAATCAAATCGTTGGCCATTGTGTTGGAACCTGCTACCCAGAGAGGTTCATACAGATAGAGAACAGTCGGTTTTTCAGCCTCAGCAAGGTTACTTGTCTTTTCCGCTATATTCTTTAATCTTTGCTCTATGCTTGAGATCAAAGTGGAGGTGTCTTCCTCTCGATCTATAATTCTCCCGATCAGCTCCATGTTATTAAGTACAGCCTCAATACTCCTGGCCTCTAGAATAACTACGGGCAAACCTAGATTCTCCAACCTTTCAACAGCCTGTTTTTGGTAAGGGACGGCTAAAACCAAGTCTGGGTGCAGCGCAACAATTTTCTCAATATCCAGGGTGGCATACTCACCAACCTCGCTTATCTCCTCTAGCTCCGGTATTGTCTCCTTCAAATCTCGTTTGGAGCAACCATCTACTCCAATAATGCTACTTCCTGCACCAAGAGCAAACAATATTTCAGTATTAGCAGTGGACAAGGAAATTATCCTGGCAGGCTTCACCGGTATAATAACTGCCCGCCCCATTTGGTCGACAATCTCCATTGGATAATCTGATATAGTAGGTTTGCCGAATATTTCGGGATGAATGAAGCAAGCAAACTCCTCCAAAGCCTCGGCTATTCTTGGCCCAGCACGACTAACTAAATCGGCGTCGATTTGATATGTCCTATTATTCTTGCGAGCCTCAGTGACTCCAAGCCTCGGCTCTTCCATCGCCCATTCAAATGGTTTGCCCTTAGCCTCCCCATGTCCTGTGCAAGCAATGGTCACTTCAGGGTCGCGCGCTATAACTGTTTCTAGGTTGACTATCCTATGTCCTGCGATATCCTGGAAAATATTCACACCACCTGCCTTTTCAATTAGCTCGTTTATAATAATTCCTGAACCAACACTCCATAATGGGTCATGCCAGGTAATATAAAAAACCCTTGTCCTTTCCAGTTCCTTGATTTTGTCTGTTACTGCTTCAATTCTGCTCTCCATTTGGGCTACAAGCTCGAATGCTTCTTTTTCCTTTTCAGTTATTTCCCCCACTATTCTGATATCTTCGAGTATCCCATCTAAGTTTTTTGGCGCTAAGGCAAATACCGTGAGCCCCCTTTCTTCCAGAGCAGGAATAACCTCTTTGGCATGAATGCTATCAGCCAATATTAAGTCCGGTTGCAGAGCGATTATCTTTTCTATATCCGGGGTGGAATATCCTCCTACCTTTTCCTTACCCCTGGCTTCTGGGGGATAATCACAAAACTCCGTCACTCCCACCACTTTCTCTTCCAAACCTAAGGCGAATAAAATCTCGGTATTGGAAGGGGATAAGGAGATAATCCTTTGGGGTACTTTTTCAATGCTGACTGACCTTCCCAAATCATCAACTACGTCTCCCAGTGGTGTGAGGTTAGCAGGGGCGCAGGCTGAGAAGGGGATAAGAGCTATGCTTAAAAGCACCAGAAGGCACTTTACAACTTTGGTAAAAATCTGTCTATGCTGCTTCACTTGCTTTGCTTATACAAGCTAACTTTATTATAAACAAGTTTGCTGAACTGAAATTATAAACAGCCTTCATTGAGGTGTCAAGACCCTGAAAAAAGGCTATAATGTTCAAGAAAGAGGTTACACGCCATGCTTGATATTTCAAAACTTTTTGAGCTTGAAATTAAGCCAGCGTTGGGATGCACTGAACCTGTTGCTATTGGCTATGCAACGTCTTTAGCCTATAACGCCATTCTAGGAAGAGTGCCAATGTGGCTAAAGGGCAAGATACCAATTAAATATGCTACTGATGTCCACCCAGAAGATGTAAAGGTTGACACAATAGAAATATCAAGCGACCGAGGAATATTTAAGAATGCACTGGCTGTGGGGATTCCTAAAACTAAGGGTCAAAAGGGAATTGCTATCGCTGCTGCGATGGGAATCTTTTGCTTTCCCGAAGCAGAAGGCCAGGTGATGGCATTATTTGAAACACTCCAGTCAGAAGATTTAGAAAAAGCTAAAACGCTGGCAGAGAAGGTAAGCATCAAATTGATTGAGGGATGGGAGAAAAGCGAAAGTATCCAAATAAGAGCCTCGGTTGAGGTAAGACACAAGCGACTGCCAAAAAGAGCGCTCACAGGCATAGCAAAGATTGAGAAGACTCACAGCAATGTAACATCAATTGATGCTTATGACTCACTAGCCCGTGTAACTGAGATTCCCTTGGAGAAAAAACCAGAGGCACAGCGGAAAAACTCTGATGTGGAAGATAGGTTGAAGGGAATGAGCATTTCTGAAATTGTCGCTGCGCTTGAAGCACTCCCTGAGAGTGCCGTGGAAAAAATGATACAGCTAATAGAGGTGAATATCGCCGTCTCAGAAGAAGGATTAAAGAGAAGGGAAGGATTAGGAATTGGAGCTACACTAAGAGATTTAGTAGACGAGGGATATTTAGGCGATGATTTCATCACCTTGGCACAGATTATGGTTGCCTCTGCGGCAGATGCTAGAATGGGTGGCCTTGACTATCCAGTAATGAGCTGCGCAGGCTCAGGAAATCAAGGAATCGCCGCTAGCCTGCCCATCGTAGCTGTGGCTCAAAAGAACGGCTACGATATAGAGGGATTACTGGCGAAGAGGCGAAGCGGGCAGCTATCTGGGGATGATGAAAGGAAGTTGAGCCAGCTTGTGAGGGCGCTTGCCCTATCAAACATAATCACTTGCTACGTAACCTATCATACAAAATACTTATCGGCTCTATGTGGTTGTGCTATAAAAGCGGGGCTCGGTGCCACTGCTGGCATTGCTTACCTTTTAACCGAATCGGCTAACAAGGTTGAAATGGCGATGCAGAACATGGCTGGGAACATCACCGGGCTTATCTGTGATGGAGGCAAAGGGGGTTGCTCTTTAAAATTGACCACTTCTGCCTCTGTAGCAATACAAAGCGCTTTACTGGCTATGAGAGGAGTTCGAGTCCCAGCAGATAATGGGATTGTGGCTGAAAAAGCAGAGGATACCATACGAAATATTGGGAGAGTCTGCCAGGCCATGAATGCGACCGATGCAGAGATTGTACGTATTATGGCTGACAAAAGTGGTTTGAAGTTTTGAGCCATACCTATTATAGGCTGATCAACTACTTAATCTTTTCTTAGACTAACGATTTTATAATCCAGATTTTGCTCTTCTAAGCTCTGCACCAACACCGGGACTCCTGTCTCAACACAAATAACCAGGAAAGGCAAACCGGAGTGAGCTGCTTCTATAGCCGCTTCCTTGATACCATAAGCATAATTAGGCTTTATCCCTATCTGTTTTAATGCTACCAAAGATTCAACGCCAATTGCTCCTACCAGTCTGACCCTATCTATTTCCTCTTTTAATTTAACCAGGTCGGTATTTCTGGAGCCTCCTTCTTGTATATTAGGCACCACGCCAATAGTTATCTTGCCTGTCTTTAGCCTTATCACTCCCTCCACACTGGAGATGCCAACATCCTCACCCTTTTTAGCCTCCGATATAGCCATTCCCTTAGCCACCTTATCGTTCATAATAGGAGAGGCAAACAATAACCCGTCCTTCATATATAGTGATACTGGCTGTCCTCCGGATAAGTCACCATCAGCTATAGCTGTGGAAACTGATATATCGCTCACCACTTTGCTCACAAACGAAGAGTAACTTTGCAATTGCCTCGCCATCCTCAGAATCCAGTCTACGCCTTCACGAGTCACCTTATACCTGGAGCGACCTTGTGAGCTAAGCCAACCATCTTTTATCAATTCCTTAACATACTCAGAGACTGCCTGAGAGGTTATACTTAGCTTCAGAGCAATATCCTTCTGCTGTATGTTGGGTTGATTTGCCGCCACTTCCAGCAATATTTGAAACTTAGTGGCTAGATTTTTACTTCGTAGTATCTGTGCCATTATCCAAACATTATATCATTTACTAGCCAGGCTACACTCTCTATATTCGTAGGGAGAGGCTTCAGCCTCTCCCTGTGGGTCTAAAGACCCACAGCTACAATTTAAACAAGCGAGCTGGGACAACCTTTCTCCAATACACATTCACCACAACGAGGTTGTCGAGCATGGCATACCTGCCTGCCGTGTTCTATCATATGAAGGTGGAATTGATATACCTTAGATGGAGGCACTTGCTCTTGCAGTAAGTTATGGGCCTTTTCTATAGAAATCTCGGAGTCAATCAAACCTAATCGCCTGGCCACTCGAAAAACATGAGTATCCACCGGCAAGCACGGCTTCCCCACCCCAAAAAGCAGTACACAGCTAGCAGTTTTGAGACCCACTCCAGGCAAACTCAGCAGGTAATTCTTAGCCTCAGATATGCTCATGGAGCCAAGAAAATCAAGACTAATGCAACCCCTCTCTCTTTTAATTTCACTGAGAATCTGCTTTATTCTCACCGCCTTGATTCGAGATAACCCACCAAACTTAATAACTTGAGCAATATGCTCTACAGGGGCAGAAACCACAGCTTCCCAGCTACCAAAGGTAGATAGTAGCGAGTCAAAAGCTCGGCCTGAATTAACATCCGAGGTATTCTGAGAAAGGATAGTTCCTATAAGCACATCAATCGGCTCTTTACCTGGCTGCCATTCTAAGGATCCGTATTCCTGCTCCAATAACTTGATGACCTCTTTGATAATCATTTCTTTGCTTCGCTAAGGAATTCTCATAAAATTTGTGATAGTGTATCTCATAAGATCTAATGAAGAAAGTCATTTTGGATATGGACCCCGGCATTGATGATGCCTTAGCTTTGCTCTTGGCCTTAAGGTCACCTGAGATCCAAGTTCTAGGCATCACTACGGTGGCTGGTAATGCTCCAGTAGAGATGACCAGCGCCAATGCCCGCCGAGTACTGGAATACCTGGGTGTAACTGATATTCCGGTGACAACGGGGGCAGCAAAACCATTGAACCACCCTCTAGTCGATGCCCTAAATTACCATGGCCTAGACGGACTAGGCCAATGTGGCTTGCCTCCTCCCAGGCTTCCACTACACCCAGCAAAGGCTTGGGATTTCCTAGCCCAGCTAATCTCAGATTCCCCAGCTAATATCATTTTAGTGGCAACAGGGCCTCTAACCAACATAGCCTATGCTTTTCAGCGTTACTCTGAGCTGCCAAAATTTCTAGCCAAATTAGTTCTCATGGGAGGGGCCTATAACCTCACACCTTATGGTAAAGGAAACCAAACCCCGTTTGCCGAGTTCAATATATGGCAAGACCCAGAAGCAGCCTATATAGTGTTTAGCTCCGAAGTGGATATCGTCACTATAGGACTGGACATATCCATGAATCCCGCCACTTGCTTGAATAGTCAGCATCTAGAGCAAATCAAAACTAGCCACACACCTACTGCGCATTTAACAGCCAAACTAGTGGAATATGCTATAAAACGCCATAGACGCTGTGAACTTCACGACCCTCTAGCTCTGGCAACATTGCTAGATGCCTCCCTGTTTGATTTTATATCAGTGCCTGTGGAAGTAATTACGGGAGATGGCTGGGACCGAGGAATTACACGTATCTTGCCTTCTGACAGCCGTCAGCTGTCAGCTGATAGCTCTCAGTTAATACATGTGGCCACTGCTGTAGATGGGCCTCGCTTTCTGAAGCTGTTTCTATCACGCATATTAGAAGAATAAGATGGTTAAACTAGTAGTATGTGGTGCCATAAACTGGGATGTCTGCTGCTTCGTAGAGCATTTACCCACGCCTGGGGAGGAAGTTACCGTAAAGCATATTACGCGGGTATCCGGCGGAACAGGGGCTAATGTAGCGGTAGCCGCAGCGCGTATTTTAGGGCCTAAACAAGTTGCCTTGATCGGCGCTCTGGGAGAGGATGATATTGCCCATCAACAAGTAGCCGCCCTCGATGCCGAAGGAGTCATTACCGAGGGAATCAACTATGTACCAGGAGAGGAGTCAGGACAGGCTTATATTTTGGTTGACCAAAAGGGGCAAAATGTCATTGCCAGCTGCATGGGAGCGAATGCCAGGCTATGCCCCGAACATTTAAACCAGCCACCGGTTAGAGGCCTATTGCAGGAATGCCGAGGCATAGTTCTCACCGACCCTCCGTTGGAGGTAGCGGCAGAGCTGATAAACTTGGCAAAACGGCGCAGAATTCCCGTGCTATGGGACCCTGGGATTTTGATAAACCGAGGATGGGAAGCATTGCATGCTCTTGCCAGGCAAACAGACATTCTCTTCTTAAACGAAGCGGAGGCAACTGCCCTTTTCGGAACCGCAGAAGTAGATATGAGCTTGAAGCATCTGCAGGAACTGGGATTCCACAACCACATAGTGCTCAAACTCGGTGCTCAAGGAGCAGCAATGCTTGAACCAGCTACGGGTATAGTGGTCGAAGTCCCTGCTCTACCCCTTAAAGAACTAGGTTTAAAGGTAATTAACACCGTAGGTTGCGGAGATGTCTTTGTGGGGGCCTTTGCCGCTTACCATGTTCTAGGAACCAGCCCACAAAAGTCGCTTATCATGGCTAGTGTAGCAGCAGGTCTTAATGCCACCCAACCTGAAACACGAGGTAGCCCAGAACGAGCAACCTTAGAGACAACAGAACAACGCAGCCGCGATTTTGGCTTCATAATTCGGGAATATAAGCGCTCTAAAAACTGCTGAGTAACCTCTCTCAA
>JAUWHW010000068.1 GCA_030605665.1 Dehalococcoidia bacterium
AGCAAAAGTTAAAAATCAGTTTAGTAAAGCCTTTTTACATTTTGAATTGTAATTTTAATTTTTTATCTTTGATTTTTGATATTTGTTAGGATTTGTTTAGGATTTGGAGCTTAGATATTAGAATTTTATTGAAGTTGGTTGGGGACAAGCCCCAACCCTACGAGTCCCTCAACGGGAGAGGATTAATAGCTTGCCCTAAATTTATCGAAGGAGGTGGGTGAAAGCCAAAGCCTGGCAATCCCTCTTCTTCAGCCTCATTCTCTACTAGACATCTGACCCAGGACTAAATTCCTACCCCCTCTAGGACTAAACTCCTATTGTATTTAAGAAGAAGCCAATGTATATTCGAAATAGCCAATGGTTACTTCTAACATAAGAGAGGGTAATGATGGATATAGAAAGTCATGAGAATAAACTACCTCAGAGGATGCTGACTATGAAGGAAGTTGCCTCTATTCTCAATATTCATCCTAATACGGTCAGGAGGTGGGCGAGGAAAAGGTTGCTGAAATCATATAGGATCGGTCCTCGCCATTACCTGAGGTTCAAGCGGGAGGACATGATTGATTTCCTGGATAAATCCGAAAACATAGTGCATACAGTGTGAGGTTAAATAGTGGCTTGAATTGCTTCCGCAATACAAATAATCCTCTCCCTTGAAGGGAGAGGATTAAGGTGAGGGTGGAAGGATTATACGGAAATTTTGCGGTTAACTACAAGAGGTACATATGGAAGATAAGACGAAAGAGCAACTTATTGAAGAAATAGAATTACTGCGCAGGCAAGTGGCTGAGTTGGAAAAGGAAAGAGCCAAGCACAAGCGGGCGGAGGAAGAAATCAAAGCTAAAAGCCAGTTTTGGGAGAGCCTCATCGAGCAATCACCACTTCCAACTTTCGTGATAGACCCAGAGGGGATTTGCGTGACGGTCAACAAAGCATTTCTGAAGGCCTACAATGTTCCCAAAAAAGAGATGGTTCTGGGGAGGAATGCCCTAACAGAACCCGCGAATGTGCGGCAGGGCGTGGTCAAGTACATTAAAGAAGCTTTGAGCGGAAAAATAGTTGAAACACCTGAAATAGAATTCATTTCACCTTATGAAAAGAAAAGGACGGTTACAAAAAGTAAGTTATTCCCGATATTTGATGCAACCAACAAGCTAACAAATGTTGTCGTAATACATGAAGATATCACCACGCGCAAGCGAGCGGAGGAGGCACTGCGAAAGGCTCATAATGAGTTGGAACGGCGTGTTGAAGAGCGCACCGCCGAGTTGCTGAAATCGAACGAACAACTAACACAAGAAATCGCCGAGCGCAAGAAGGCGGAGGAGGCACTAAGAAGTTCGGAGGAGAGGCTAAGGATATTCTTTGAATTTGCACCGGATGCCTGTTATTTGAGCGACTTAAAAGGTAACTTCGTCGACGGCAACAAAGCCGCAGAGGAAATAACCGGTTATAAGAGGGAAGAATTAATCGAAAAGAGTTTCTTAAAATTGAAGCTACTACCTTCGAAGCAAGTTCCAAAAGCGGCTGTGCTTTTGGCCAAAAATGCTCTGAGGCAATCCACTGGACCAGATGAGTTTACTTTAAATCGGAAAGACGGCAGTCAGGTTTCAGTGGAAATAAGGACATTTCCAGTAAGGATTAAAAATCAAACTTTGGCGCTAGGTAGCGCCCGTGACATCACCGAGCGTAAGAGGGCGGAGGATGAATTGCGAAAGGAGCGAGATAAAGCACAAAAGTACCTTGATGTCGCCAATACCATTATAGTGGTAATAGATTCTGACCAGAAAGTCAGGCTCATAAACCAGAAAGGCTGTAAAGTGTTGGGATATAAGGAAGAAGAGATATTGGATAAGAACTGGTACGATACTTTCGTTCCGGAAAGAATAAGGGACGAGGTAAAAGCTGTTTCTGCCAAGTTGATGGCGGGGAAAATTAAACCTGTTGAATATTTTGAGAACCCTGTTCTGACCAAAAGCGGCGAGGAGAGACTAATTGCCTGGCACAACGCCGTTTTGAAAGACAAAGAAGGCAATATTATTGCTACACTGAGTTCTGGAGAAGACATCACCGAGCGCAAAAGGAGTGAGGAGGAGAGAGCCAGGCTAAGCCACGATTTATTGAAAAGGGTAAAGGAGCTTCGCTGCTTTTATAGCCTGGATATAGCTGTGGAGGAAAGCAGGTCCATAGATGAATTTCTAAATAGGGTGGTCAGCCTAATACCGCTGGCTATGCAGTATCCCGAGCTAGCAAGAAGCGGGATTACATTCAGGAGCCACAAATATCAGAGCAAGGACTTTACTGAGAGCAAACACAATATTTCGGCCGATATTAAAGTTGCTGGTAGGGTTGTGGGAAGTCTAGGGGTTTACTATAGCGAGGAAAGACCCTTTCTGAAAGAAGAAGTTGATTTAGTTACAGGGCTTGCTGAGAGAATTGGCAAGGTTGTGGAGAAAACTGAGGTCGAGGAAACGCTGCAGGAGAACGAGAAGCGGTTCCGGGCTTTGATAGAAAATTCGTCCGATATTATTCAGGTCATTGATTCGGAAGGTGTTATTCGCTATGTAAGCCCTTCCATTCAGAGGATACTGGGATACAGGCCAGAAGAATTAATTGGCAGGCCCAGTGTTGATTTTGTTCATCCGGACGACCTTCCGATAGTTGCCAGGGGATTCAAAGAGGCATTTGAGAAGCCTGAGGTTCCTCAAGTGACAGTGTGTCGCTGTAAACACAAAGACGGCACTTGGCGACTGATTGAAGGCATCGGTGCCAATCAACTCGGTAATCCCGCTGTGAATGGGTTCATTTCAAATATGCACGACATCACCGAGCGCAAGAGGGCAGAGGAGCAACTTGAACGTTCCTTTATTGACCTGGCGGAGACTGTTTCCCGGGCCGTGGGGTCCCGAGACCCTTACACCTCAGGTCACCAGCGCAGGGTAGCCAAACTGGCTCGCCTTGTGGGTAAGAAGATGAGACTGGATAAGGATAGACTTATGGGGCTTTACATTGGTGGACTGCTCCACGACATCGGCAAAATTTCCACTCCAGAGGTTATTCTCAGCAAGTCCGGTAAGCTAGCTGAGGAGGAATGGGCTCTCATCCATGCCCATGCCAGGCGAGGCTATGAGATACTGGATGGTTCACAGTTTCCCTGGCCAGTAGCTGAGATGGCATTGCATCACCACGAGCGGATGGATGGTTCGGGCTATCCCGATGGCATAAGTGGTGATGAATTGAGTCTGGAAAACCGCATCCTGGGTGTCTGCGATGTGGTGGAGGCTATGAGCTCCTTCCGGCCTTATCGCCCGGCAAGAAGTTTGCCAGAGATTCTAAAAGAGCTCAGTAGCGGCAGGGGAACAAAGTATGATCCCGCTGTAGTAGATGTAATGCTAGAGCTAATTGGAAGTGGAGAATTTGAGATAGGTAAGAAGGGGGAGTTCGAATAGCCCAGCTACAAAAGTTCTAAGGCTCTAACAATATCGGTGAGGTCATCATCTGGACAGGAAAGATGCCCATACTGAAGGGCCTTTATATCCAACTGCTTCCATTATATTCATCCCTTTTGCCCAATTTCGCTTGACGTTTCAACCCCTAATCGTTAGCTACGGTCAGTATACTGTTTCATCTTAGTGCAGACGCCTTCATTTCCTTCTTTACCTTGGCGGCACCTTTCCTTGTATCTTTCACGACCTCAGCAGTGGACATTGTTTGCCATTCAATCTCCTTCGTGTAGCGGTAGTAGTGAATGTCCTGCAAAGCCTTACATCCCGGAAACTCTCGCTGCACCTTCTCTCGTATCTCTTCTCTTACCTTCCCGCTAACCACTCTCTTCCGCATTCTACACCTCCGCTTCTCCTAGGAAATCATCAGGAGTCGCAATTGTGGGGACTGGGATCCTCAACCACAAGAAGTGGCAACTAGAGAGAGCCTATCTAGAGATGGCCAAAACGCTGGCCATTACGCTGGAGGCTCGTGACCCTTACACGCGAGGGCATTCCGAGAGAGTAGCCCAGTTTGTCCGTCAAATCGCCTTCCAAATGAACCTATCCCAAGAAGAAAGGGAGATGCTAGATATTGCTGCCGGACTTCATGACATTGGGAAACTAGCTATTAGTAATGAGATATTGCTCAAACCCAGTGTCCTTACCCCAAGCGAGGGAGCCGAGGTTCAGCGCCACCCCACTAAAGCGGTAGAAATGCTCCGCTTTCTAGACTTCCTTAAAGATGTGCTCCCCAATATCGAATATCATCATGAGCGTTACGATGGCAAAGGATATCCTAGTGGTCTTAAGGGAGAACAGATTCCTTTAGGAGCACGCATTCTCGCTGTGGCAGATGCCTATGATGCCCTAACCTCAGAACGACCCTATCGGCCGGCGCTGAGCAACGGACGGGCAATGGAAACACTCAAGCAGGGGGCGGGAAGCCAGTGGGACCCCATAGTGGTGGAGGCATTCTTAAGTGCCTTGGGGCCGAATTCAGCCAAGTTGCGAACCAATCAAAATAATACCCAGGGGTGATTTTACATAGTGGCGAACCTACATTAAGGTATACCAAGTAGAACTGGATAGCCGGTGGGGCTAAGAGTAAGTAGCAGGATAAGAGCAGTGTCGCACATCACCTAAAGTTAAGCTTCATATATTGCCAAAGCGGCGCTGCCGGAGTTCGTATTCAGAAAGGGCCTCCTCAATCTCCTTTTGACCAAAGTCGGGCCATAATACCGGAGTAAAATAAAGTTCGCTGTAAGCAGCTTGCCAGAGGAGGAAATTGCTCAGGCGAAGGTCGCCGCCAGTACGTATAATTAAATCTGGGTCGGGAATACCATTAGTATATAGGTATTTGCTAAACAGGGCTTCGTCTATGTTGTCACCGGGGATGTTAGTGTTGATGATACGTCTAGCTGCCTGAACAATTTCATCACGTCCGCCATAATCGAAAGCCAGGCAAAGTGTAAGCCTGGTATTATTTTTGGTGAGCTCGATGGCTGCTTCTACTTTTTGCCTTAGCTTCTGGGATAACCTATCCAGCCTGCCAAGGTATATTAGCCTGATATTCTGTTGATGAAAAGCACGTGTTTCCTTAGCGATATTCCTTGACAGAAGGCTAAGTAAACCAGCGACCTCTGTTTTGGCACGATTCCAGTTCTCAGTGGAGAAGATATAAAGAGTGAGGTATTTTACCCCGTAATCAGCGAAAATCCTGGTCACTGGGCGGATGTTATCTGCACCAGCCCTGTGCCCCATAAGCCTGGGTAAGCCACGCTTTTTTGCCCACCTACCATTGCCATCCAAAATAATGGCCACATGCTGAAGAGGATAGCTTGCCTGAGTCATGGACCAACCTCTCGGGGAAGAAGATGCCATAATTCTTGTAGAGGGTGGGTTAAACTGTATTTTAAGCCAGCCAGGACTAATTTACTGTGCCAGTCAAAGGAGAAATTGGGTGAATTGAGCAAAGCCTTAGCTACGCCTCCGGAATCCAATACATTGAATATTCTCTCGATTTGGCGGTCGCTTAGTTTGGCATAAGCCTGCCTGGCCCGATAGCCAAGGGAAATTTCCCTGCTCATCTTTGCCTTCCACCGCTTTTGATAGCGAGAAAGCCGGGCTGCAGCTAAGTCGTCCCTTCTAAGAGCCTCGCCAAGCACCTCGGTAGCCATTCTAGCACCTAAATGCCCGAAATAGATGCCTCCACCAGTAGTTGGCTTTACCTGCCCAGTAGCGTCACCAATAACCAGTATTCTGTCTCCGTAAGTGCGAGGCAAACTACCTAGGGGGATAACCTTTTGTTTTATTTTAACCTCCTGACTTGTTATCCTACAGCGGCAAGAAGAGCTAAGGAGAAACTTTTGCAGATGCGCCTTCGCATGAGATGTTGTTATCAAGCCCACTAAAGCTTTGTTTGCTGAGATAGGCGTAAGCCAGGCAAATGAGCCTGGTGCTATCTGCTGACCGAAGTATATTTCAACTTCATCTATGTTTTTGGCTTCGATTTCTGCTTGAACACCGATGAGGAAATTCTTGATTTTGCCTAAACCCAGTTTCAGGGATAGCCTGGACTTGAAACCATTAGCCAAGATCACAGCTCTAGCGGTAAATATTTCCTTTAAATCGTGACACAAGACTTCACTTATTGCTCTATCCTTTTCTACAGCAATGCCAGTAACTCGAGAGGAAAAGAAATAGTCTGCTCCCTGAGCTTGAGCTTTAGAGGCTATTACCTTATCAAATGATGCCCGATCAATAGTATAGGCCTGAACTTTTTCAGTTTCCAATCTCAAACATCTTCCCGAAGGGGAGAAAAACTTAGCTGAGTTTGACTTGGTCAATATCACCTCTGGGCTGATACCAAAGGAATCAAAACACTCAGTGCTGATTATCCCGGTGCAGCAAACATCGAGCCCCGGTGCACTTTTACGTTCCAAAACAGCTACACTGTAGCCTGACGAAGCTAGCTCGTAGGCAGCATAACTTCCTGCCGGTCCCGCTCCTACTATGATGACATCGTAAAATTGGCTTGGCAACCCAGTAGCACCTGTTTAGCTATTCATAGCACAATGCTATTATACAGTGTTGATATAGTTGAAGATAGATTCACAACGCTATCCAAAGTGCACAGCTTGCTGCATCAGTGATTGAGAACTCCTAACACAGGGCAAAATCGAGTTACAGGATTACCGCCGGGCTGTAGAGGAGAAAATAATGTCTGAGATAAGGATAGCGCCTAGGCTCTCAAGAATTTTTGCCCGCTTCCCTCATCTGCCATTCAGCATGCTCAGGTCAGATGATAAGGTATAGAAAGCCTGGTGCTATTTATGGTCTAGTTCAGATAGACAGTGGACACTTTAGACAGCTTTTTATGCCATTGCGAGAATAAGGCGGGGATGAATCCCGCCACTACGGTTACATCTCGTAGAGCCGAGGCTTGTCCCCGACCAAGGTATGGTGGTGTGGCGACTCAGGGATTACGGAGCCTGTTCTAAGTTTGCTCAGATTACCCTCGTGATGACAAGGCAAAGAGGTAATGTGTCACCAATCACGTGAACGAGCACAATTTGATGCGTGGTGAGATAAATTATGCTATTATCAAGGGAAAACTGGGCGGATTCGAAGCTATGTTTGGCTTTTGTCACTCTGAATGAAGCAAATTGGAATGAAGAATCTCTGAGATTCTTCGCCTGCAGCTCAGAATGACTTCAAGGGATATTATGAGGAACCGATATAGTGAATTGGGTTTGGGCTTACTTTTGGCGGGAGCAGGCCTTATACCGACACATACCTGCTATTACACTCTATTCCCATAATTGCTCTGGGAATCTCCCTGGTGATATTAGGAGCAGTTTGCCTGGTTTTGGGGAAAACCCGCCCCAAAATCCCTCCCGAACTAAGCAGTCTACTTATGGAAACTGGTGTGGAAAACTTGAATTCCCTGCTTGAGGAGCTGGGCTTGAAATCCAAGGGAATATACTTGCCTTCTTCGTTAACTGAGGAAAGCCACGAGTCATTATTCCCTTACACAGCTGCCCTCGATTTCCTGAAATAAGTGAGTCATTAGTGCAAAGACTGATAGTATCCTATGGGCGACAGCCTGAGGATATTGGCATAATGGTGACTACTGCAGGCTCAAATATCATAAATATGCTGGAGACAAAGCCAGGGAGTGCACCAATTTTCTAGCTCACATCCAGCCAAAGGTACAAGGAGAGTTCAACCCCGCTGTCCTTCAGTATTAGTTCACCCTCCTCATATAGCTGGAAAATTGATTCGCCAGGTGGGTATTGTATCTCCTCTTCCAGTTTCTCACCACCAGCTACGCTAAAACTTACTTCACTCCGCACAGCTCCTTGCTGCCATATTTCAAGCCTGTAACTATAAGGAACACTGGAATTATTATCCAGAGTGATTTTGCCCCTCCCTTCAGCTTCATTTATCTCTATGTTAACAAAATTCCCACTGCCAAGCTGGCTGCGAATGTGGTGACTTTCCCTTAGTTTTGGACTGAAGAGCAAAAATTCCAATTTCTGCCTCTCGCCTTTCTGCAAGGGCTCAAAGAGAAGGTTTCTCTCCCACTTCTCCTCATTGGCCAGTGCTTCTATATTTATGGTGTTGTTAGCTATAGGGGTGGACTCTTTATTTTCGTCTTCCAGCCATATTCTCACTCTCTCCCCCGTGCCATCTACTATCACCTTAACCTGGTAATTCATCTCCTCCTGTTCGTGATTTACTATGCTTAGGATAACTTTTCCCTTCTCACCAAGCTTCAGATTAGTAGGATATGCCTCTGCCTTACCTTGCAGTCCTAAAATATAAAATTCGGTGAACCTTTCACCCACCTTAGGCGTGGCAATTACGTATCCTAGAGTCCCGATTGCTCCCACTATAGCTAATACCAAAACCACCGATAGAACTCTGTCCACCACGCTCTGTCCTCTCCAAAAAGGGGATCCTATTTCAAACGACACCTTGAACCTTTCACTCTCTGTCAAGCTCCTTCTCCGATACCAGGCAACACCGCTCATAGCCAGAATGAACACCGTAAGTGAAATGAGGATAGGGTAAAGCCTTATTCCCCAGGGGGTATAGTTCAAGATAAGCCCGATAAGGGGCACCACAGCAATGCTCAAGCCAAAGCTTAAGGCTATCCTTTCTATTCCGCCGAGACTTTGCTTCTTAGGAAAGAGAGCAACAATCAGGGTATAGCCAGGGAAAAAGAGAAGGAAAGGCAAACCAAGAATAATGCGCAGAATACTAGATGGCGAAAGGATAATGGCTGCTACCAGCGCAAGAACCACTAGATTTAGCGGCAAAAGTTCAGTACGCATTCTAATTCTCAATGGTGCACCTCATCGCCTAGTTATAACCCTTCTGAGATAAGAAAATAGCATAGGCGTAATAGAAGTTGCAATGCCATATTTAAGACTCCCACAATCAACCATATTTTAGGATGCTATGAACCACCGCAGCAATTGATAATCTCTTGTTTCTGCAGCCGTCTTTCACCATCATAGGCAAAGCACTACTTTGGTAACAATAATTGTGAGGCATTCTGGCCTCTTGACAAAAAACCGTAGGGATATAGAATTTAAGATACTATTCAAGATTAATGGTCAAGGAAACAGGGAAGAAAAAGGTAGCTACTACGGTGGAGACGGGCACACTTCTCGACTTAGCGCTAGAGGACCTTGCTGGAGAAGTAGTTAGAGGCAAGGTGGGCGGTGTCAACGTGGCCTACTTAGCTCGGGAGCTTGATGCTGCCCTGGGAGTGGAGCAAGTAGGTGTCGACATCTTTCCTGAGCTGAGCCATTGTCCAGATAGCATCTTTGCCACACTTACTCTGTTAGGCTACTTGAACCACCCAAGTCAGATCAGGGAGTTCTTCCAATCCTTGCCTGCCATTTCTTTTAAAAAGACAGAGGTTCCCTGTGCCAATGAGCTTAAGAAAACCGTTATGGCGAAGCTAAGTGAAAGAATTCACCTTCTTGAACCAACTGAGATAAACACCGTTGATGGGCTGAGACTGGAGTCCGCTGATTCCTGGATGCTCCCAGACATACCTTTCGCCTTTTAAAATAAGAAATGATTTTAGTGCTTTTGCGCTGCTTGTTCTGCTATGAAACAGGCATAAGAGTAAATCTTTTGTTAAAAATTCCGCCTTGCTGCTTCAAAATCATATTCACTCTGCTTGAACCATCGCTGCGATTCTTCCCTACTTCTTTTCATACACAAGTTTCCCTTTTTTCAGAACTTCTTGAGCGAACGGATTTTCCCATTCAATCATTCTTTCCCATTCCTCAGGAGAATAAACTAAGACATCAACCTTACCAACATTCGAGCCAATTATTTTGGAGGCTTCGGCTAATCTTTCCATAAACCTTTTATCTGTGTTCTTTATAACCACTAAATCTAAATCACTATATTCATCTGCCTCCCCCGTGGCATAAGAGCCAAAAAGGATTATCTTTTCAGGCTGATATTTTTTAGCCTTTTAACCACAAGTTCCACTGCTGCTCCCTGCCTTTTTGTTATCTTCCCACGTTTCATAGGCTTTTATTTCCTTTAGACAATTATGTCATACGCTGGCTAACATCTCTACTATTCTCTCCGCTGTGTTGCCCACGGCGTAATGTGTGAGGGATAAGCGTTTATCATGCATATGTAAGTCTTCCTTTGGGCCAATGAGTTTATTGAGATGTCTTTCACTTCAACTTAGTTCCTTCGCTTCACTCAGGACTACGCCTCACCTCCCGTTCAGGGAGAGGAGAGAAATGAAGCAATGGTTTCTCTTAGGCCGTCTTCCAAACTGTATTTTGGATTGTAAGTAAAGGCGCTGGCTCTGGAAATGTCCGCCAGGCTATGCCTTATATCCCCAGGCCTTGGCTCTTCATGGATTGGCTTAATGTTATTGCCTATAAGCCTGATGATAAGCTCAGCCAGCTGATTTATAGTGGTTCTCTCGTCTTTCCCAATGTTGAAAATGCCCCTAGCATTGCTTTCCGCCGCTAGAATATTTGCCTCTACTACTCTCAGACCTTAAGGGTTTCCCTGAAATTCACTACATCCACAGTGATGCTCTTAGAAGGCCTCCCCTCTCTTTGTGCTACCTTTTCCATTTCTTTATAGACCGTGGCATCAAGGAATTTCTCCCCACACTGTTGGCATACTTCAGCCGGAACCTCCTCAAAAATAATCAGCTTTTCACCCCACCAAAAATCTACACTCGCTTCCTCTTCCTTTACCTTGCCTCCACAAAAGTAACACCTTGCCACCATTCTTATCACCTCCTTGTCCTTAAATCCTCTTCCCATTCACTGAGACTGGGCTCATATGCTGTGATGATTATAATCTCTTCCTCAACCCTACTACAAACTATATGTAGAGGTTTCCCTTTAATGGTAAGGCCTAAAATTAAACAGCTTGCTCCTCTGACATCGTAGGGATAATCTTCGATTATTTCGCCTCTAGAGATAGCCTCTTCAATCTCTCCTGTGCTTATCCTTCTCCTTCGAAATTTTTCAGTATGAGTAAAAGAGATGTAATACTCGCCCCTCCGAACTTTTTCTTTGATCTCTTCTATCTTCACTCTATTTCCTGCTGCGTTGGTACTGAAGCCAATGCTGCAGACTACTGATAGTTTCTGTTAGGCCTTCCTCTAAGGTATATCTGGGATTATAACCAAAGACGCTGGCTCTGGAAATGTCCGCCAGGCTATGCCTTATATCCCCGGACCTTGGCTCTTCATGGATTGGCTTAATGTTATTGCCTATAAGCCTGATGATAAGCTCAGCCAGCTGATTTATAGTGGTTCTCTCGTCTTTCCCAATGTTGAAAATGCCCCTAGCATTGCTTTCCGCCGCCAAGATGTTTGCTTGCATCACATCCTTGATGAAGGTGAAATCCCTGGTCTGCTCACCGTCTCCAAAAATGATAGGAGAGCTTCCCTGAGAGACTCTCTTTATAAATCTGGGGATGACAGCGGCATACTGGGAATTTGGGTCCTGTCTTGGACCGTAGACATTGAAATATCTCAGGCAAACTGTAGGAAGTGCATAAACTTCTTGAACCGCCTGGCAGTAATATTCCCCAGCAAGCTTGGTTACAGCGTAAGGAGATTGAGGGTTGGGTATCATATCCTCCCTCTTGGGAAGAGTAGGGATGTCTCCATAGACTGAAGAAGACGAGGCATAAATCACCTTCCTGACACCGTTATCTCTGGCTGCCAGAAGCACATTCAGCGTTCCAGTTAAATTTGCTTCATGGGAAGCCATGGGATTCTTTATACTTCGAGGAACGCTGGGGATGGCTGCCTGATGGAAGATGTAATCAACGCACTGAAAAAGCTTATTGAGCAAGAGTAGGTCGGTAATGTTACCTTCTACAAACTCGACATTATCCTGGTTCAGTAAACCAGCAATGTTTTCTTTCTTTCCTGTAGATAGGTCATCAAGGATAACTACATGGTAACCTTGCTTTGCTAATTCATCGGCAAGATGTGAGCCAATGAACCCGGCACCACCGGTGACAACCGCCTTCTTGTTTTTAAGCATGGCTACTGACAATTATAGCCTGCTAACAGGCGGAATAGAAGCGTCTTTCAATATATGGTGAGACAAAAGCACTGAAATCCTATTTGCTATGTTAGCCAAAGGGCTTGAGCTAGATGGTGAGCCGCCAGGGACTCGAACCCTGAACCGGCTGATTAAGAGTCAGCTGCTCTTCCGATTGAGCTAGCGGCCCGAGAATAGACAAATATTACCACTGGAAAAGGATAGAAAACAAGGTTAGGAACAAGTAAGCCTTCTTCTGCTTTTGAAGCAGTGCCACATGACCTCCTTCTTTGTCATTGCGAGCCAAGCCTAGCAACTCCACTTCGTAGTGGCGGGGTTTATCCCCGCCTCATATCCCTTAAATCCTAAGCACAAAATTCTAAATGCTAAACGGTAAACGAAAGTCAAAAAGCAAGATGCAAAATGACAGAGCAAAAGTTAAAAATCAGTTTAGTAAAGCCTTTTTACATTTTGAATTGTA
>JAUWHW010000060.1 GCA_030605665.1 Dehalococcoidia bacterium
GGTGGTCCTAATATTTTTATTAAGAGAGATGATTGCACAGGCTTGGCATTTGGAGGAAACAAAGTTAGAAAACTTGAATTCGTAATGGCAGACGCTGTTGAGAAAAAAGCAGAAGTAGTAATAACGACGGGGGGCATACAGTCTAATTGGGCTAGACAAACAGCTGCTGCAGCAAAGAAACTTGGAATGGAGACAATTCTATTTCTACAAGGAGAGAAACCTCAAGAATTCCAAGGAAACTTGCTTTTGGATAAAATTCTGGGCTGCGATATAAGATTTGCAGTAGTAAACAAACTTGACGAAGAAGGGGAGATCAAAGGTAAATTCCCATGGACAGGAAAAATAGCGGAGGAAGTGAAAGAAAAAGGTAAAATTCCATATCTGGCACCGATAGCAACTGCTAACCCTTTGGGAAATATGGGGTATATAACTGCTTTAAGTGAACTAAAAGGCCAATTGGATGAAATGAAAATAAAGGCTGATTATATTATTCTAGCAACAGGGTCTGGAGGAACTCAAGCAGGCATAGAATTAGGTGTAAGACTACTTGGATTGAAAACAAAAGTTATTGGGATCAGCGCCAGCAGGCATAGAATGGAGAAGTGGGATGAGATATGTGAATTGTGCAATGAAACACTTGATTTCTTCCAGTTAAAAAATCATCGGTTTACTTCAGATGAGATAGAAGTGAATATGGATTATATTGGAGAGGGATACGCCATTCCAACGAAGGAATGTATAGAAGCTATAAAGCTCGTGGCTCAAAAAGAGGGAATTTTTCTAGGTCCAGTCTATACGGGAAAAGCAATGGCAGGTCTCATCGATTTAGTTAAGAAAGGGAGATTCAAGAGAGATGATAATGTAGTTTTCATTCATACAGGTGGAGATACTGCTCTTTTTGGATACAATTCAGTTTTTTAGAAAGGAGCTGAAAATCGCCTATAGTTTGTATTTACAAGGAGTTATATTGAGTTTGCTGATAAAGCTGTAATTGAAAAAGGAGGAACAAAGGGAGGAGGAGATTCTGAAAAATGCCTAAGCTTAATCCAGATGATTTAATGGAGCTTATTAAGGGTAGGAGAAGTATTCGCAAATGGCTAGATAAAGCAGTCGAAGAAGAAAAAGTAAGGCAAACCCTAGTAGCAGGTATGTATGCCCCATCTGCTTGCAATTCTCAAAAGGCAAGAGCTTTAGTGGTACGGGATAGAGACTTAATTGCTGAAATCTGCCAAAATGTTGTATCTTGGTTCAAGAAGAGCTGGCCAGAAATAATCATTGCTGTCCTCTTTGATTTGGAGAAACCTCATCCTTTAGGCTTCGACTTTACTAAGCCCCATCCTTGGTCACGCTTTATCTGGCAAGATACCGCTGCTGCAATGATGAATATGATGCTTATGGCAGAGACATTAGGATTAAAAACATGTTGGGTGTCAATTAAACCTCCTGAATATGGAAACCAGGAGAAGGAAATTAGGGAATTGTTACAGATTCCTGATAAATATAAATTAACTTGTTTGTTATTCTTAGGTTATAGTGACCAAAAGGTAGACATTAACACCCACAAGCATTATTGGGTTCCAATAAAGCGCAATGAGGAAGAATTCATATTATGAAGTTCACACAACAATTTAGAGGTGGTTTAGTTAAATTTGAAAACCCAAGTGGAAGTAGCACCGAGATAGCTGATGAGGATGCTGAAAGAATACGGACAGTTCAAGGTGTTGTTGATTCCCTTTATGGTCAGGAGATAGAAGATTAATCTTCTTTACTCTTGGTTATATCTATATACTGAGGAAAAGCCTTTGTCCATTGGCTTCTGTAAGGAAGTTTGCCCGACAGTTAATTTTAGTTAAAGGAGGCTGAAAATGGGTATTGTAACTGGATTAAGAAGAGTAGAAGTGCCTGTAGAGGTCCTTATCCTTAACAAGGCAGAGATTGAGAGAGTTCTTTCTTACAAAGAAGCCCTGGAAATAGAAGAAGAGGTTTACAAAGCGTGTGGCTTAGGAGAAGTGGTTCAACCGTATAAGTCGTTGATCTTTACAGATCCCCCAGATAACAATAATCGCATTAACACAATGCCAGTTTTTATAAAGAGCATGGGTGTTGCCGGGGTAAAATGGGTTAGTGATTATGCCAAACAGCAGCCTGGCATACCTGGAATTTGGGGGGCGGTCATAATTTTAACCCGGCCTGAGAATGGACAACCTTTTGCCATAATGGATGGTACAGCGATTACCGGTGTTCGTACTGCCTGCCATTCTGCAATTGCGGCGAAGTATTTAGCGAAGAAGAATTCCCGCACCTTAGCTATGATCGGTTGCGGAGCTGAAGCGCGTACCCATCTTGCTGCTTATAAAGAGTTATTCCCCCTTGAAGTGGTAAAGGTATATGACATTAAGCCGGAGGCTGTGACAGCTTATAAGGAAGAGGTAGAAGTTCCATTTGCAGTAAAGGTAATACCCACAACTTCAGCCGAAGAAGCATGCGAGGGTAGTGATATTATCTGTATGGTAACCACTGCATGGGAGCCTGTAGTGCTGGAGCCATGGGTCCCAGCAGGTTGTTTTGTGTCTGGCATAGCGGAGTTTAGAGATCTCGATCCTGCGCTTAGTAAGAAAGCCGACAAATGGGTTGCTGGAGACCGGAAGGCTGACCATCATCACGGTGAGAACTATCATCCAGGCTTGGTAGACTATAGCAATGTTTATGCAGAGGTGGGAGAACTGGCTACAGGAGCAAAGCCGGGGCGTGAAAATGACCAAGAGCGTATCGTTTACACTCATTTTGGGATGGGAGCCCATGATATTGGGCTGGCTAATTTTGTCTACAATAAAGCCATGAAACGAGGGCTAGGTACTAAAGTTAGGCTAATTTAAATTCCGGTTAGCTTAGTTACCAAAAATAAATATAAAAAATGGAAAGGAGTTAGTTTGAAGATGAAAAAGGTTTTATCTATAGGGGGAGCGGGTAAGATATGTAGAGAAACCATAGCAGATCTTGTGGTCACTACCACTGCTAATGAGGTTTCTAAAATTACTGTTGGGGACTTAGATGAAGAAGCAGGAAGTGAAGTAGTTAGTTCCCTGAATGACCCTAGGGTTGATTTTAAGAGAGTCGATGTTAATAAAACAGATGAGTTGATTAAACTTATGAAACAATATGATTTGGTCATGAGTGGGACTTCGCTTGGACTGAATCCTACAGTCATGTCCTGTGCTGCTAAGGCAAAAATTCCTGGCATAAGTTTAACTGGCTTTGGTGGCTGGGACCTTGACCAGGAATTTAAAGATTGTGGCAAGATTTTTGTTCCAGGCTTTGGTATGACTCCAGGGACGACAAATATGATGGCAATGTTTGCCTGCAATCAGCTGGATACAGTAGACGCTATTCGTATTAGTCACGGAGCGTACAGGCCTGTTGCTTATTCAGCAGCCATAGTGGATACTACGAAACATGAATATGAGCTTGATTGCCCGACGCGGCTTGTTTTTGAAGATGGGGAGTTTAAGTCGGTTCCTCCATTTGGGAGACCAAGGATGATTGATTTGCCGCAGCCATTTGGCCCAGGTTATGAATATATTATTCCTCATCCAGAAACTCGTACTTTAGCTAAGTCAGTGAAGGATAAGGGGGTAAGGTTGATTGAGGTAAGAGGGACCTGGCCTGCAAAGACTATGGAGTTAATAAAAGCTTTGTATGACTGGGGTCTGTTGCGTAATGATACGGTTAAAGTAAAAGATATTCATGGGAATCCAGTTAAAGTTGGTACATTGGATGTAATTGCAGCTCACTGGCTAAGTTCTCCTGAAGGAAGACAAACCGATTTGTATGGATATTGTCTACATGTTGATGTCACAGGAACAAAAGGCAAAAAGAAGGTTCGGCATGTTTTAACCTCCAGTCATCCTGCTTCAGACGGTTCTATTCCGGAGTGGGCAGGTCTCCAAGCTTATACAAGGTCTGTGGGTATCCCCATGTCCATAGGAACTCAACTGATATTGGCAGGTAAGAGCAAAGGAACTGGCGTCGTTTCTCCGGAACTTGCCTTTGACTCTGAAGAATTCTTTGCTGAATTAGCCAAAAGGGATATTCTAATTCATGAGAAAACTGAGGAGGAGTGGACTGTCGCGTAGATATAACCGGGGTGTATACTAAGAATATTTACTGAGAGGGATTCTCTGAGCCATAAATCATGTTAAGAACTGGGTTTAATATTCATGGAATCAAAATAGGGATATTATGCTTGGAATCTTACTATTCGAAATTGCCGGGACACATAAAAAATGCTTCAACATTTGAATTTCCTGTCAGATACAAAATTGTCAAGAGTGCCACGCCAGAAAGAATAGTGGAATTGGCTGATATGAGTTTATTAGAGCCTTTTATTGAAGCAGCTAAAGAGCTTGAGAGGGAAGGTATAGAAGCCATTACAACAAGTTGTGGTTTCCTTTGTTTGTTTCAAAAGGAAATAGCAGACGCTGTTAATATCCCCGTTTTTGCGTCTAGCTTAATTCAGGTTCCGATGCTTAGTAAAATGCTGGGTGAGCACAAGAAGGTTGGTATAATAACAGCTAGTAAATCATCACTAACTTCAAAACATTTTAATGCAGTAGGGATTGACCCTTCGTTGATTCGTGTGGTGGGAATGGATGGCAAAGAAGAATTTAATAAAGTCATAATAAAAAGGGAAACAACGGTTTTAAATGTGGGTAGACTTAGAGATGAGATTTTATCCGTTGCAAAAGAGTTAATGGAAGAGCCTGATGATTTAGGAGCCATAGTGCTTGAATGTACTGATTTATCACCATTCATCAATGATATCAGAGATATTACAAGACTTCCTATATTTGATATAGTGACATTAACCAAAATGGTATATGACAGTTTATTCTTGCCTGAAAACCTCCTCTAACATTGTTATTCTGAAATCAGGGAGATGACCCCCTTCTATACTTCTCAAGAGCAAAGGGTAGAGCAGGTTATGGGATGTAGATGGATAGGATAATAATCAAATAGGAGTGATTGATGAAATTCTGTATCTGTAATGACCCATTTCAAGGCTGGAAACTGGAAGATATATTCAAGTATGCAGCAGAAACGGGTTATCAAGCTGTGGAAATAGGACCTTCTACAATTTGTGACTCGGTAACGGAGGTATCCCAGAAAGATAGGGAGAGGATGCGTAGCTCCGCCGAGAAGGTAGGAGTAGAGATAGCTGGCTTGCATGGGCTGTTCCGCTCCCCGAGCTTGCATCTGAATAGCCCTGACGCAGGGACCCGTCTAAGAACAAAGCAATATCTTCGTGAGCTGGTCAAGTTTTGCAGCGATATCGGAGGCAGTGACTTGGTCATTGGCTCGGGCAAAAACCGAAATGTGGTTGAGGGCGTAAATTATGAACATGCTTGGAGATTTGCCAGGGATGCCTTCAGTGAGTGCTCCAAACTGGCTCAGCAGTACAGAACAAATCTATGTATAGAGGCCCTATGCTATGAAACAACCAATTTCATAAACACCCCCGAGGAGGCAGTGAAGATGGTAAAAGAGGTGAGCCAACCAAATTTCCGTTGGACATTGGATGTGTATGGAATGAATTGCCAGGGGGTAGATATAGTTCAAGCCATTAGAAAGTTCGGTGGCTATTTAGGTCATGTGCATGTCAACGATGACAACAAAAGCTGGCCAGGCTCTGGTGGCATAGACTTCAAACCCATAGCTAAGGCTCTTAAAGATATAGATTACAGGGGTTACATATCTGTTGAGGTGTTTAACTTTGAGCCCGACCCTGAAACTATCGCTCAGGAAGGCATCAAATACATAAAATCGGTGTTTGGGTAAGTGAACTATAGCGTAGATATGCAACCTTTGATTATGCCTTAGCGAGAGTAGTTTTTCCTTTCACTGCTCTTTTGGGGATTGCATCGAGGTTTTTTACTAGCAGCGCACACTGGGTTTTGCAGCCTTGCTGATCCCACAAGGCAAGGCAGTTATAATAAATTTGTACCATGCGTTTCAATTTGAATTGGAAGCCACCTAGACTGTTCTACGGATGGTGGATTGTTGGGGCGTGTTTCTTTATTGCGTTATGTATGGGTGGAGCTATCCATTACGGATTTACTGCCTTCTTCGAACCACTGGCGACTGAGTTTGGTTGGAGCTACACACAGATTTCATTTGCGGCTTCACTACGCGGCCTGGAGACGGGCCTTCTTACCCCTTTCATGGGAATGTTTGCTGACCGCTGGAGTCCGAGAAGAGTGATATTCACCGGGGTAGCTATTACCAGTCTGGGGTTGATACTCCTGAGCCGCACCACCTCTCTTCTTACGTTCTACGGAGCCTTCATTCTAGTAGCTATAGGCACGAGTGCTTGCGCTAGCACGGTATTGATGACAGCGGTGGCCAATTGGTTCAGGAGAAAAGTAGCCATAGCCAATGGCATTGTGAGTTGTGGCTATGGATTTGCTGGCCTGCTAGTCTTAGTACTAGTTAAACTTATTGATATGTATGAATGGCGAACGGCAATGATGCTCATTGCCATGAGCATGTTGACCATAGGTCTACCGTTGTCGCTCTTGGTTCGACATAAGCCCGAACAGTATGGTTATTTGCCTGATGGCGAAGTAAGTAGCACTTTAACACCCAGCAGGGCTCTAAACTCGGTACAACCTGTCGATGTAGACCTCAAGCCCAAGCAAGCTCTAAAGACCAAGGCCTTTTGGCATATAGCACTGGTACTGGCATGTCAGCATATGATAGTAAATGCTGTGGTTACTCATGTAATGCCTTACCTCAGTACCGTTAGCATAGCTAGGATTAAGTCCAAATTGGTGGCTAGTGCTATTCCACTGATGAGTATTGTTGGCCGCCTCGGCCTTGGCTGGCTTGGGGATAGATTTGATAAAAGGCGATTAATGACAAGTGCTTTTGCCATGATGGTTTTTGGATTACTTTGTTTTGGGTGTACTTTTGCTATAGATACCTGGCTGCTTGTACCTTTCCTTATCCTATTTGGAATCGGTTACGGTGGTATCAGTGCATTGAGGCCGTCTCTAGTAAGGGAGTTTTTTGGTAGAAGCAATTTTGGAACTATCTTTGGCCTCATAATGGGCATAATGATGCTAGGAGGTATTATAGGTCCGCCCTTAGCTGGGTATGTATTCGATACTTGGGGTAGTTACAAAGCTATATGGTTTGCGTTTGCTGGCCTTGCTGCTGTTGCAGGTCTACTTATAGCAACAACTTCTCCCATGTAGCGCGCGCTTTGTAGGGAAGATAAACATTGTAAAAAGAATAAGTAGCGCCTTGCCTTGGCGAGGGTGGCTTTTCTTTTCACTACCCTCTTGGGGACTACCTCCTAACCACTTTACCAGCAGCACATACTGGGTTTTGCAGCCTTGCTGATCCCACAAGGCAAGTTTATAGGATAATAATTAAGTGAGAACTGAAATTGCTACAGTTAAATGTCTCTGGTATACTGGAATTAAGTTATCTCCTTTCTTTTATCTTTTTAATCTGTGCTAGAGTGCACAGGCAAAATAGGTTCGCTTTCAGCTAGAGCGGGCCTATTTTTTAAATGTCAATGATAGGGAGACAGCAACTTCATTATAGCAAAATGTACTCGTGCATGTGACCAGTGACACTTGACCTCCTTCCTTGGGATTGCTTCGGCACTGATGTGCCTCGCAATGACACAAAGAACTGTTAAGGTTTGTTTCAACCATAAAATGGAAGATAGCCCTTTCACTTTGAGATGTCCTCCATCTATCTGACTATCTGAACTAGATCAAAAAAGAAAAGTGCCTACCTTACTAGCCGCTTTGGCTTAAAATGTCTTCTAATCTGAAACGGTTATGTAATGTTTTATTTTGTTAAATGTTCCCTCGCCGATGCCCTCCACCTGGAACAAGTCCTCAATCCGTTTGAAGGGGCCATTTTCATTGCGGTAATCCACAATAGCCTGGGCTCTGGAAGGGCCTATCCCTGGCAATGCTTCAAGAAGCCAGGCTTCTGCTTGATTGATGTCTACTTTTTGAGGGAGGCTGGCTTTACCTTCTCGCGGAATGCAAATTTTGATATTATCTAGGTCAGCGTCAGTTTCAATGCCGACGCTTGAAAGAAGAGCCTGTATAGTGTCGTCTTCTTTCAGAGGATGGAATCCAGTGATATAATGAAGTTTAGCTGAACTTAGAAGGAAAAACAAAATGCATATTGGCAAAATAATGTTATGTTAGATTACTGTTGACAAGAGCTAACGATACTATGTATTCTAGATATTTGTGGGGTTGATATAAAAGAAAAATGATTGAATTAAGTTACAGCAAAATTAGCACGGATGTTGTTGATTTCGCCAAATAAAATTGTAGCTGAAGCATTAGAGCAAGAGAGAAGGAAAAGGCCAGGTCGAGTAAGGGAGCAGTTGGTTAAATGAAGTGGATTAATATCTATGTTTCAACCCTCCTTTCTTTGTTTTGTTTTCATATTGCATAGGCTCGTTCTATCCCAGGGCGGGCCTATGCAGGTATAGGAGGTGATATGGAAGTTTATGACTTGAGTAAAACAGACGGAGGTGATGCCTATGCAGAATTGGCTCTCAGGAAAGACTGGGTGACATTCAGCAAAGACTGATAAAAAATATTAAAGAAAGGAGGAAAAATTATGAAGTCGAAATGGTTGATTAGTGTGGGATTGGTTGTTTGTTTGTTGATGGCCTTTGCTCTTCCCATGTGTGCTCCTGCCCCACCAGTTGAGGAAGAGGAGGAAGAGGAGGAAAAAGTGGAAGAGCTCGCAAAATATATAAGGGCTTACATGGCTGTAACTCCGGAAAACAATATAGAGCTATGCAACTTTATTAAAGAAGAACTGGGTGTCGAAGTTAGACAAACTTACACGAGTTGCGGAGAGACTGAAGCCAAATTGAGAGCTGAAGTTCCTAATTTTGCTGCGGATATGGTTATACATATGTGTGGACCGCAAGCTTTTGTCGCTAAAGAAGAAGGATGGTCCGTACCCTATGATTCTCCAACATGGCGGGGGGCAAGTGAGATATGGAAAGATCCTGATAATTATTGGTGGAGTCACGGAAACCTTTCATTCTATTTGGTGGGCAGTAAAGAAAGGCTTGACGCAGCAGGTTATGAGATGCCTGAGAGTTGGGATGAACTTTTAGAACCAAAGTGGAAAGATGAGATTGTTACATCCTCCCCATTAACCTCTGGTGCTGCTTACAGGATACTATTTTCCTTTGTCACACTCTATGGACTCAATACTGGTAAAGGAGAGGAGGGAGGATGGGAATACTATGAAGCATTGAACAAAAACATACACCATTATACCAAGAGTGGTAATGCTCCTTCTGACCTATGTGGCAGAGGAGAATTTATGCTGGGCATCGCGTATTCAGTGGGTGCCTTAGATAGAGTTAAGAAAGATTATCCCATTTATTGTACAGTTCCTAAGGAAGGGACTGGCATCGGTCCTGCTCCCTCGTTTATTCTTAAAGGAACTGAGAAGGAGTATACCTGTCAGAAAATTATAGACTTGTTTGGGAGTCATGAGGGCTGTCAATTTATGGCCAATCTTGCAGGTTATGACACGAAAGATCCTATGGCGGTCGGTCCTACTTTTGCTGAAGTTTTTCCAGAAGGGATTAATTATATCCCCAACATTGATTTGAAATGGGCTTATGACAATAAGGCTAGGCTTTTGGATGAGTGGAGAGACAGAATTGGCAGACCGGTAAAGTAAAAATAGTTTGATACGTAGGGGAATGTGGCGGAAGCAAGAACATTAACTCGCCCCAGAGCTGTGTGGCAAAATATAAAGAATTTTTTTGCTGCGCATACCATTAGCACTACAGGCGGTTTGTTATTCTTGCTTCTCGCTCTTTTTCTCCTCTGGCCTATCATAGCAGTGCTGCTAAAGAGCATAGTTGGTCCAGAGGGATTTACTCTAGAGTATTACAAGAAATTCGTAGGTCATAGCTACTATTATAGTTCTCTTTTTAACAGCTTGCTTCTTGGCGTCCTGACCACATCGGTATGTCTAAGCGTTGGTTTTTGTGTTGCTTATCTGACTACCCGAGGACCTGTATATCTTCGTAGACCTTTAAAACTGATTACTTTATCACCGCTGATAGCACCGCCTTATATATTTGCCCTTTCACTAATAATACTTCTGGGACGAAACGGAGTAATCACCAATGCGCTTAATCTTAGCTGGAGTATCTATGGCTTTAAAGGATGTGTTGTCGCTCAGACACTGGGGTTTCTTCCTCTGGCTTACTTGATGATTGAGAATACCCTTAGCTCTCTTAGTCCAAACTTAGAAGATAGCGCGGCTAATTTGGGGGCTACAGAAGGAAAAATTTTACGCACTATTACCCTTCCTTTGCTGGTCCCGGGCTTTCTAAAAGCTGCTCTCATAATTTTTGTTATGGCTATGGCGGAGTTTGGTAATGTGGTGCTTTTAAGTGGGCGGACTGCGTTCCTGGCACCGGATACTTATTTTATGATTATTGGAGAGGCTGACTTTAATATGGCTAGTGTTTTGTCCATGTTTTTAATTTTCCCTGCCGTGGTCATTTTCATTGCACAAAACTATCTGATCAGGGGCAAAGGTTATGCTACTATCGTGGGTAAGCCCGTAGCCGCAGAACCTAGGCATATAGGTCCAGCTATCCTAATACCAATGCTTGCTGCATCTTTTATTGCTTGTGGCCTCATTTTACTCACTTATGTAGTGGTTGGAGTGGGGGCCTTTACAAAGCTTGTGGGAATCTACAATACATTTACACTCAGCCATATTTTGGATATAGGTGGTAGTATAGCACTGGTTAACAGTGTAAAAATATCCTCCCTTGCTGGTTTATTGGGTGCGATGTTGGGTGTTTTGCTAGCTTATGTGATTGTGCGAGGAAAGTTTAAAGGTCGAACTACTCTTGAAGGAGTCTCTCTATCGGGAATTGCTCTACCTGGTACTGTTCTAGGAATTGGTTATTTATTGGCTTTTAACAATCCACCTTTGCTGCTTACTGGGACAATAATGATTCTCGTTACTAATTGTGTATTCCGTCATCTGGCAATAGGCGAGGAAGCGGGGATCATCAAGCTACAACAGCTCAGTATTGAAGTTGAAGAGGCATCTTTGAATTTGGGAGCCAGCACTACTACGACATTCAGGAGAATAGTTTTGCCCATTATCTTCCCTGCATTCATGTATGGGTTTCTTTATGTTTTTATGCGTTCAATGATAGGTTTAAGTGCTGTAATTTTCATTGCCTCTCCAGGATATCCTTTGGCCTCTATATATATCTTCGATGCGGCTACTTATGGACAGCTAGGAGTAGCGTGTGCCACGATTCTGAAGCTAATCATAATTGAAAGCGCTTGTCTGGCACTAGTGCAGTTCCTAAGCAAATGGACAGGATTAAGTGTAACAAGAAAGGGGGTTTTAGAATGAAGATTAAATGGCACGGCTGGGCAGACTTTGAGTTTACGACTAGAAAAGGTATAAAGATATTGGCTGATGCCTACTATAACGGCCCAAATAAGCCAGAAGATGTTAAGGAAGTTGACTATATGGTAATAACACATGGGTCTTTTGACCATGCTTTGAATTGGGTGAATATTGCAAAGAGAACAAATCCCAAAATGATTTTTTGTGATCATGGCACTAAAATCCATGGCTTAAAAAATGGACTCCCTAAAGATAAATTTCGTATTATGGTTCCTGGTTTTTCATATGAGTTTGATAATATACGGTTTAAGTGTGTTCAGAGTGTTCATGTAGCTATTTTTATTTCCAGGAATGGAGATCCGGAGCCAGGGGCTATTGGAGAAAAAGAGGGAGAAGCTATTACAAGTTTCCCTTTTAGCGTAATTATCAGAGATAATGATGGGAGTTCAGTATATGTGCCAGGAGATACCGCCGTTGGTCCTCATCTTAGGACGATAGGAGAACTCTATAGACCAAATGTTTCACTCTTACACTGTGTAGGTGCTCCTGGCTGGTCAGCCGAAATGACGCCAAAAGAAGCAGCGTTAGCCTTACAGTGGTTAGGCTCTCAGGTAGCTATCCCAATGCATTATGACCCCAGCAATGCATTTATGAATCAAGAAGTAAATAAGTTTATTGAATACTGTCGCTTTTTATGTCCCTCTGCAAAAGTTGTGAAATTGAAACCTGGAGAGACTTTTGAGTACTCTACTTAATGATAAACGATGCCCTGCCTTGGCGGGGGTAGCTTTTCCTTTCAGTACTCTCTTGGGGATACCTCCGAGGCTTTTTTACCAGCAGCGCACACACACCAGCTTTTGCGGCCTTAAATAGTCCCGCAAGGCAGGGCAAGTTTAGATGAAGGAGTGGTTGCTTCTGGCGGAGGGGGTGGGATTCGAACCCACGTTCGCTTGAAAGCGAAAACGGTTTTCAAGACCGCCACCATAGGCCACTCGGTCACCCCTCCAGCGCATCAAAGTATAGGTAAAGGAGATGTCAGCAGTCAAACCAAGCCAAGGTAAAGAACTTGATACTACGAGTTTTTCTAATTTGTGCTAATATTCTTTACACTAATGCCTTTCCAGGAATTGCGTATTGTCGACGCTAACCTCAACCGTGCAAGCGAAGGCTTGCGTCTTCTTGAAGATATCGCTCGCTTTATCCTCAATGACTCTACATTAAGTCAACAATTTAAAAATCTGCGCCATAATTTAGCTGAGGAAACTAAATTATTGGGCATAAAGCTTCTATCCCACAGGGACGCAGAACACGATGTTGGTGCAACCCTCACCAAACCCTCTCCCTTCGAGGGAGAGGGTTTGGGTGAGTCTCAGCGAGACTTGCCCAGTGTGATTACAGCTAATGCTAAAAGAGCGGAGGAATCTCTACGCACAATAGAGGAGCTAGCTAAATTGCCGCAGATGAGCTCAATGCTGAATTCGGCCAAATTTGAGTCACTAAGATTTACCCTTTATACCCTGGAGCAACAATTGATCTCCAGGATATTACGCCAGGACAAAATAAAACGACTAGCTGGACTTTATGTTATCCTGGATAGGCCAACCTTAGCTGGCAGAAATGAACTAGCGATTGTCGAGCAAGTTATCCAAGGCGGTATTAAAGTTATCCAGCTTCGCGATAAACAGGGTTGCAAAGCAGAATTGCTGCCTATAGCCCAAAAAATTAAGGCCCTCTGTGGTAAATCTGGCACTCTGCTTATAATCAATGATTATCTTGATTTAGCCCTAGCTGTTGATGCTGACGGACTTCACATAGGACAAAGAGACCTACCTCTGCCTATCATCCGACGGGAATTGCCCATAGATAAAGTAGTTGGCTGTTCCGTCAACACAGTATCGCAAGCGGTAAAGGCGCAAAGCGAGGGAGCAGATTATATCGCTGTAGGCTCTATATTTCCTACACCGACAAAGAAGGGTGCTACCGTAGTTGGAGTAGATAGACTCAGGCAAATCAGACAAGTTGTATCTTCTCCTTTGGTGGCTATTGGTGGCATCAACGAAAATAACATCAGTCAGGTTATAGCCGCAGGCGCCAATTCTGCAGCTGTAATTAGCGCTATCTTGAGCCAGGAAGATGTCATAGGAGCTGTGCAGCAGCTGAAGGCAAAAATGGAAATGAGCTAAAGCTCATCCAGGGGAAAGAGATTCGATTAGGAAAGTAGAATATAGATGTCAAAGCCGATAGAAGATTTAGAAGCTATCGCTACACATATTCGCTCTTACTTCGTAGTTGAGGATGAGGCACGAGAAAAAGCCCTACGCCTTTGTCGTCAGGTAGTCCAGCATAGTGCCCGGGGCATACACGCTCTGCACCACCAAGAACAAGACAAAGCTAAACAGCTTCTGGATTCAGCTTATAAATTAGTTCAAGATATAAACCACGACCTCAGCGAGCATGGCGAGCTACTTCACTCAGGATTTGTCCATGATGCCCAAAAGGAATTCTCTGAGGCATGCATCACCCTGGCTTTGATTAATAAAGAAGCTTTCCCTAAACCAGAGAATTTGGGTGTTAGTTACGCTGCTTACCTTAACGGGCTGGGTGAAGCTGTAGGCGAATTAAGGCGCTACATCTTAGATAGTTTAAGACGGAGAGATTTTTCCCGTTGTGAGGAGTTGCTTGCTACGATGGATAGCATTTACGGGGTGTTAATGACTATGGCTTTTCCCGAAGTTGTTACCCACGGCTTAAGGCGAACTACAGATGCTATACGAGGCATTGTGGAAAGAACCCGAGGCGAGTTAACAATAGCTTTAAGACAGAGAGAGTTGGAAACAAAACTTGATAAGCTTAGTCACTGATGGTGCCGTGTTTAGCAACCTCACCATTATTGAAGTAGCCCCATTCAAATCAGGTATCTGCGGAGGCTATTGATTTCCTTATTAATGTAGGATACAATTTTGCCTTTGCTATGAAAATTGCTATCAGTGGCAAAGGAGGGACAGGTAAGACAATGTTAGCGTCCTTCCTTTCTATTATATTTGCTGGGTCTAGTCGCTCTGTCCTAGCAATAGATGCCGATCCCAACGCTAATCTAGCAGCTACCCTTGGCTTTCCCCATCCTGAGAGGATAATCCCTATATCTGAAATGGGAGACTTAATTGAACAAAGGACAGGAGCGCGTCCTGGCGAGGCTATGCCTTACTTTAAGTTAAATCCCAAGGTTGATGATATACCGGAAAAGTATTGGGTAGAGCATAACGGAATTAAATTAATGGTAATGGGGCGGTTAAAAAGGGGTGGCAGTGGTTGTTATTGTCCCGAAAACGCCTTGTTAGAAGCTTTAGTTGCCCATTTGCTCCTGCAAAGAGATGAAATGGTCATCATGGATATGGTGGCGGGGGTAGAGCATTTGGGACGGGCAACAGCGAAGGCAGTAGATGAGATGATAGTGGTGGTGGAGCCAGGTAAAGGAAGCATTGAAACAGCCTATAGAATAAGAGAGTTGGCGAAAGATATAGGTTTACAAAATATTATAGTGGTGGGTAATAAGATCCGAAGTGATAAAGATAAGGATTTCCTGATTTCCCGTATGCCAAGCTTTGAATTCCTTGGCTTTATCCCCTATGACCAAGCCATAGTAGAAGCTGACCTCGCCGGTTTACCTCTGATTAATTCAAGTCAAAAGGTTATGAGCGATGTGAAAAGCATTACCGCTCGACTTGATAGGTTGAAGTAATAGAGTAAGCACGCCCAGCAAATATTGGAGGTCGTTTTAAAAATAGCTTTAGCCTTCTGACTAAGAATGAAGTTGCCCGCAGCAGTTTGAACGGGGGTGAAGATTATCGACGGCGGTAAGGGTGAATTTAAGATTAAAGATAAAACCGATAAAGTACAAGGGCTCTTCTAAGAGGCGATAGGCTTAACTTGAGAAGATAAACTTCGGCGTTACAGGTTAATTTATCGGTGAAAGCTAAGAGCCTCTCTTTAATCATTGACGGCAAAAAATTAAGAGCCGTTGAGGGTGAGAAGATATTATGGGCTGCTCTAGATAATGGCATCTATATCCCGAACCTCTGTGCCATCAAAGAAAAGAATGCGCCTTTTGCTGCCTGTCGGCTCTGCTTTGTGGAGATAGAAGGCAAGGATATGCCAGTTACAGCCTGCACCACACCAGTGGCAAGGGGTATGGTGGTTAATACCAAGGGGTCAACGGCCTTGAGGTTAGCCCGCACCGCCTTTGAGTTACTTTTAGCCAGCCATCCTGTGGACTGTGCCCATTGCCCTAAAAGTGGCTCTTGTGAGCTCCAGAGAATTGCCAAGCACCTTGGTGTAAAGCTCAACACAAAAAGGTTCAGGAAAATCCTGCCTGAACTACCCATAGATTCCAGCAGCCTTGTATTTACTTATGATCCCAATAAGTGTGTTCTTTGCGGCAGATGTGTTTGGGTATGCCAGGAGAAACTTGGCATAGGAGCCATTGGCTTTGCCCACCGTGGCTTCCAGCGAATTGTTACTACTTTTGCTGATGAGCCTATTGGCAAATCCAGGTGCCAAGGCTGTGGCGAATGTGTTGCGGTTTGCCCTGTTGGTGCTCTAGTATTTAGACAGGGAAAGGGGTTTTGACAGAAAACTCTTTATTTGCTAAACTAGCTACCTTTTTGGGATGCTGAACCTATAAAACGGGGGTGTGCTATATGATTATCATAGGTGAAAACATACATATTATAGCCAGAACAGTTTCCACAGCGATAAGGGAGAGGAATTCCAAGCCAATTCAAGACTTAGCCAAAACTCAAACTGAGGCTGGGGCCGATTATTTAGATTTGAACCTTGGCCCACTAAGCAAGAACCCTGAGGAAACTATGCAATGGGTGGTGAATACAGTTCAAGAGGTTACTGATTTGCCTTTGTCTCTAGATACCTTGAATCCTGTGGCTATGGAAGCAGGACTTCCGGCTTGTAAGAAAAGACCTTTAATTAACTCCGCCTCGGGGAAAAGGGAGCAAAAGGAGGGATTGCTTCCTTTGGCTAAAAAATATAACTGTGATGTGGTGATTTCAGTGATCAACGACAGGGGTATGCCCCCAGATGTTGAATTGAAGACGGAGAGCATCATGGACACAGCTGCCTATGCCAACGAACTTGGAATTCCCAACGAAGACATTTGGGTTGACCCGATAATTTTACCTGTGAGCACTGCTGGTGAAGGGCAGCGTTTTGCCCAGGCCTCCTTGGAATTTATCAAAATTATAGCTGAGATTTTGCCCGGGATTAAATCAACGGTGGGGCTTTCAAATATATCCAACGGCGCACCAGTTGAACTTAGACCAATCCTCAACCGCACCTACCTGATGATGCTAGGGAGGTATGGACTTTATTCCACAATTGCTGATCCCTTAGATAAGGAGCTGGTAAGCTTGGTTAGAGGTGATATGCCAGATATCGTGAATCTTATTTATAAGGTCATGGATGGCGAGGATGTAGACCTTTCCTCACTATCCCAAAAAGAAGTTGATTATGTAAAAACAGCCAAGGTCTTTACAAGTGAGGTTCTTTATTCCGATGCTTGGCTTGAGTAAGGAGGTGAAAAAACGGAGTATAAAGCACCAATTGAATCCAGTACTGGGATAGTTAATGCGATAACCCTTGGGAAACCAGGAGGGAAGACCGTATCAATTGGAGGGGAAAATATCATGCCCTTCCATTTTTTTGATGAGGGTTCATGGCCGAATCCAGCAGTAGTTGCCCTACAAATTCTTGATAGAGAGCCGCTCGAGGATTCGCCCGGTTTTCTATATGAGCCCTTCAAGGATGTGATTCATGATGCGGCAAAATGGGCTAAGAAAGTTGAAGAATTCGATTATATAGATGCAATACAGCTTTACCTCTTAAGCACTGATCCTGCAGATCGTGATTCACCTCCTGAAAAGGCAGCGGAGGTGTCAAGAAAGGTGGCAGAGGCAACAACTCTCCCTTTGATCATCTATGGATCTGGGGACCCTGATAAAGATACTAAGGTTCTTTCGGCAGTTTGTGAGGCAGTTAATGGCATGAACTACCTCATAGGGCCGGTTCAAAAGGAAAACTATGCAGCGGTGGGAAAGGCAATTCTAGATCACGGGTTGTTTGCTAGTGCCCAAACTCCTATGGACATCAATTTGCTTAAGGAATTGAATGTAAAGTTGGGTCATTTCTTCCCCCTAGAAAGGATCGTCATCGATCCCCTAAGCTCAGCGTTGGGTTATGGCATAGAATACACCTACAGCCTAATGGAGAGGGTGAAGCAGCTTGGAGAGATTATTAAGGATAAGATGATGCAAATGCCCATGATTGCCGATTTTGCTACTGAGGTTTGGAGGACAAAGCAGGCTAGAGAGAACGAGGAGCAAGGTATACTTTGGGAAACGATGACTTCGCTCTCCCTTCTTACAGCCGGGGCAAATATTCTTATTCACAGGCACCCCAGCTCTATAAAATTACTGAAGGAAATGTACGAAAGCGAGATAAAACAATGGCAGAAGTAAAAGAACTAACAAGAAAAGAGGAGGAAATTCGGCGACTCATAAAAGCGGAAATCCCCTGGGAGCCAGTTGGCCCTACCCCAATGCCAGAAATCCCAGATCTTAGAAGTTGGGATATGAGGCTTCTCAAGACCTATAAGCCGTGGTATGCCCCTTTCTGTGATCTTTGTTGTCTTTGCACCTATGGTAAGTGTGACCTTACCCAAGGAGGAAGAGGGGCTTGCGGGCTGGATATAGCCACCCAGCAAGCAAGGATGATTCTCCTCGCCTGTTTAATGGGTTGTTCGGCTCATGCTGGCCATGCTGGCCATATCATTGAGTTTTTGATTGAGAAGCACGGCCCAGATAAAAAGATCGATTTGGGCACATATATCGAGCTTGAAGCACCAAATATACGTACGGTCACCGGGCTAAAACCCGAGACATTGGGTGATCTTAAGACGGTTATAGAGTACGTCTATAAGGAAATTACACATCTCCTCGATTCCACTCACTTTGGACAGGAGGGGAGTTATCTGGATTACGAATCCAAAGCTCTTCATGCTAGCATGCTGGACCATGTTGGAATGGAAGCGGCTGATATCGCCCAGATTGTGGGATTCGGTTTCCCTACCTCCACTGCCAATACCCCTTTGGTGGATATGGGGTGGGGCTCGGTGGATAAATCAAAACCGGTGATCTTACTGGTGGGACATAATCCCGCTACCTCCACCACTCTCATCGATTACCTGCGGGAAAGTGACCTTTATGATAAGATCGAGGTAGCTGGTATTTGTTGTACTGCTATCGAAACAACGAGGTATTCCGATAGGGCGAAGATTATAGGCCCTCTTTCACGGCAGCTCTTCTACATAAGGACAGGCATTGCCGATGTCATCATGACTGATGAGCAATGCATTAGAACTGATATGCCCATAGAGGCAGACAAGGTTGACTCGCGAGTTATCGCCTGTTTGGACAAGGCCATGTATGGGCTCGAGGATGCCACTGAGCGGGATACAGAAGAGATAGTGAAACAAATGGTGGAGGATAAGAAGCATTTCGCTATCTTAGACCCCAGGAAGGCGGCTGAGGTGGCAGCAAAAGTTGCATTGAAAATCGCTCCCCAAAGAAAGAAGCAGTGGATAGCAGAAGAGGAGGCTATAGAGTCAGCTAAGAAATGTACTAATTGTGGCATGTGTGAGAGGGTATGTCCCAACCTTATCAAGATCGGTGACGGCATAACTGAAGTTGCCAAAGGCAATCTTGACCTGCTGAGGCACCAGTTTAACTTATGTATTGGCTGTGGGAAATGTGAGCAAGAGTGCTCTAACCATGTTCCCATCTTCAAAATAATGCAGGTAGCGGCGAGCAAGGAGACCTGGAAAATAAGGGCTGGGCGTGGCGCCGTTATGGATACTGAGATAAGAAATGTCGGGGCGCCTATAACTCTAGGCACAATCCCCGGAATTATTGCCTTTGTGGGTTGCTCCAACTACCCTGATATAGATGATGTTGCCGATATGGTGGATGAGTTTGCTCGAAGAAAATATATCGTGGTTCTCACTGGTTGTGCCGCCATGGTAGCCGGGATGAAGAAAGATAAAGATGGCAAAACAGTTTATGAGAAATATCCTCCCGATTTTGATGCTGGAGGGGTAGTGAACATCGGTTCCTGTGTAGCGAATGCCCACATTTCTGGAGCAGCGATAAAAATAGCCAATATCTTCGCTACTCTTCCCTTGAGAGCAAACTATGAGGTGATGGCTGATTACGTCCTTAACCGGGTGGGTGCTTGCGGTGTAGCTTGGGGAGCGATGTCCCAGAAAGCAGCTTCCATAGCCACGGGATTTAATAGATTAGGCATTCCCGTGGTTCTGGGCCCTCACTCCTCCAAATATAGAAGGCTATATCTCTCAAGAAAGGAGGAGGATGATTGGAGGGTTATGGATGCCAGGAAAAGGGAAATTGTGGATACCGGAGAGCCTTCTCCCGAGCACCTAGCTTATGTATGCGAGACTAAGGAGAAAGCCATGGTGATAATTCCCAAGCTGTGCATAAGGAAGAACGATACCCCTCAAGGGAGGTCAATAAAGCTCAACCATTATATCTCTTTATATAAGAAATATATGGGAGGTGGTCTTCCCGAAGACCTCCATCTCTTTGTGCGCAGAGATGCTGATATCCCACTGGTTTACAAGAAAGAAGTAAGAGCATATTTACAGGAAATTGGCTGGAAACCCAAGGAACCTGTGGGTCTCCCCACCTTGATCGGCACCTATCCCAGTAAGGTTTCTCTGGACGCTGTTATACATTAAGGGAGGACAAAAATGGTCGGAGTTTCAGGACTCGTGGATAAAGTTGTAGATGGTTATCAAAGGGATAAAGATATGCTAATTCAAATCCTCCTAGAGCTGCAAAGAGGATTTGGCTGGCTTCCAGAGGAAGCGTTGAATGAAGTGAGCAGGCAGTTAGGAGTTCCTCTTACACGAGTGTATCAAATAGCAACATTTTACAAAGCATTTAGTCTTACTCCAAAGGGGAGGCACCTAATCAGAGTATGCGTGGGAACTGCCTGTCAGGTTCGTGGTGCGCCACTTATCCGTGATAGAGTGCAGCACTTAATTGGTGTTGAACCCGGTGGGACGACGCCGGATATGAGATTTACTTTTGAGACGGTAAACTGCCTCGGATGTTGTGCTATGGGCCCGGTGATGACAGTTGATAATGATTATCATGGTCACCTATCTATTTCAGATGTGGAAAAAGTTATTGGAGTTTACAAATAAGGAGGTAGTATGCCGCGAATAAATTCTCCTTCGGAATTAGAAAAACTAAGAGAAGAGACAAAGGGGAAGAGGGATCCTAATAAACCCTGTATCACTTTGTGTTCTGGGACTGCTTGCCAGGCTTCCGGCAGTGAAAGCGTTAGCCAAGCTTTTGGAAGGGCGCTTAAAGAGGAAGGACTAGAAGGTGAAATAGATCTCAGAAGGACGGGATGTCATGGATTTTGTGAAAGGGGGCCTCTGGTCGTTATTTACCCTGAAGAGATATGTTACACAAGGGTGAAGCCTGAAGACGCTCTTGAAATTGTCCAGAGTGTAAGGGAGAAAAAGGTTGTTGACTGCTTGCTTTATACTGATCCTGTAACTGGAGCGAGGATAAAGCGCGAACCGAAAATACCTTTTTATGAAAATCAACAGAGAATTGTCTTTGGCCCAAATAGATGGATTGATCCCAAAAATATCGAAGATTATCTCTTCTTAGGCGGTTATAGGGCTCTCTCTAAAGCACTTTTCGAGATGTCCCCAGAGCAGGTTTTGGAGGAAATAAAGAAGGCAAATTTAAGAGGAAGGGGAGGAGGAGGATTCCCTGCAGGTAGAAAGTGGGAGGAGACTAAAAAAACACCTAGAGAGCCTAAGTACGTGATAGTGAACTGTGATGAGGGAGATCCAGGAGCTTATATGGATAGGTCTTTGATGGAGGGAAATCCCCATAGTGTTCTTGAGGGACTAATTATTGGAGCTTATGCCATAGGCTCTCATGAGGGATTTGTCTACGTTCGTCAGGAATATCCTTTGGCGGTGGAGAATTTGGAGATTGCTCTAAAGCAGGCAGAGGAATACGGATTTTTAGGTGAAAACATCCTCGGCTCGGAATTTAGTTTCAGGGTTAAGATCCACCGAGGAGCAGGAGCATTTGTCTCCGGAGAGTCGAGTGCCCTTATGAGTGCTATCGAAGGAAGACTAGGCGAGCCAAGAATGAAGTATATCCATACCGCGGTGAGTGGAATAAAAGATAGACCATCTTGTTTAAATAATGTGGAGACATGGGCAACTGTCCCTCTTATTATTAATAAAGGAGCCAAATGGTTTAATTCTATAGGCACGGATAAGAGCAAGGGAACAAAAATTTTCTCCTTGGTAGGGAAGGTGAATAATACCGGACTCGTGGAAGTGCCTATGGGCATGACTTTAAGGCAGATAATCTACGATATTGGTGGAGGGATAGCAAAGGGGAAAAAATTCAAAGGAGTTCAAACAGGAGGTCCTTCAGGAGGAATAATTCCGGAGCAATATCTGGATACCCCTGTTGATTTTGATGAGTTGACCAAACTTGGCTCTATTATGGGGTCTGGCGGAATGGTTGTTATGGATGAGAATACTTGCATGGTAGATACAGCGAGATATTTTATCAATTTCTGCTGCGAGGAATCCTGTGGAAAGTGTATACCTTGTCGTGAGGGATTAAGGCTACTTCGAGAGATTTTAAATGATATTTGTGAAGGGAAGGGAAAAGAAACCGATATAGAGTTGATTGAGGATATAGCTGAAACGATGAGGGATGCTTCGCTCTGTGCCCTTGGCACTACAGCTGCTAATCCTGTTCTTACAACCTTAAAATACTTCGGAGATGAATATGAGACTCATATAAAGGAAAAACGTTGCCCGGCAAAATTCTGTAAGAACTTAATTAATTACTGGATTGACTCTGAGAAATGTCAAGCTTGCATGATTTGCTTAAGGAACTGCCCAACAGAAGCAATTCAAGGAGGGAAAAATCTGCTGCATTGGATTGTTCAGGAGAAATGTATAAAGTGTGGAATTTGCTATGAAGTTTGCCCTCCTCGCTTTGATGCGGTGGTAAAGCTTTCCGGAGAACCTGTTCCACCGCCTCCAGCACCGGGGACTGAAGTAGTTCGCAAAGAAGGAGGATGAAATGAAAGAAGAACTTGTAACTTTAAAGATAGATGATAAGGAGGTGAAAGCAAAGAAGGGAATGACAATTTTGGAAGCAGCAAAGGAGGCAGGGATAGAAATACCTACGCTTTGCTATCACGAGAAGTTGGCTCCTTATGGAGCTTGTCGTATTTGCAGCGTGGAAGTGATAAGGGATGGAAGAACTCAAATAGTAGCCTCTTGTGGATATCCAATAGAAGAAAGATTAGAGGTGCAGACTCGCTCCCCTGGAATAGATAAAATAAGGAAGACAATCATTGAATTAATTGCTCCTTCTCTATCTGACGAGGGACTTGTTGGGAAGGTGAGAGAGCTAGCTGACGAATATGGTGCGGATACTTCTAGGTTTATATCCAGGTTCAGAGCAACCCCGACAAGATGCATCCTCTGCGGACAATGTGTGCGTTACTGCTCTGAAGTTATAGGTATACATGTTATTGGATTTGTAGGAAGAGGAGTAGATCGTCGGGTTGTATTTTTCCCGCAAAGAGCTCAATTTTGCCCAACATGCCAGGAATGTTTCTATCTCTGCCCTACAGGCAAAATTGCTGCTGAGACGGCCGGAGATACTTTCCCAGGTTTTTCCATTGATGATTATCTCTCAGGGAAGATGTTAATAAAATAAATTATGGGGGCGACAATGAGTATACCTTTTCATCGGGTAAATATTTTAACCGGGACAAAAGCAGGCGTGGTAATAGAGGAACCGACACTATGCGCAGATTTGATCCGGAAGGCAATAAGACCCCTGTTGGTGCTTGGCCCCCTGCTTGAACAATGGTCCTTTGACGGAAAGTTGCTCATCGAGTACGCCCTAGAGATTGCCAGGGTCGGCAATATCCCTACGTGTGCTACAGCACATGTTAAACGGAAAATGATGGAACTGAGGGTAAAGCCTGATAGTGTCTATGACGCTGTGGAAATAGTAAATGCTCTTAAGAATCCGGATTGGCAAGGAGTTAGGAAAGAGGGAAATCACGACCTGGTGATCTTCTTTGGCATAAGGAGTGATCTTGAAGAACAATGCCTTTCTGTGCTCAAGCATTTTGCACCTCATTTGAAGACCATGACCCTATGTAAATTCTCCTATCCTCACGCGAATTATTCCCTTCCCAATTTTATGAAGAATGAGCAATGGAAGGGATTTTTAGAAAATTTAATAGATAATTTGAAGAAAGGAGATTAAGGAATGGAGTTTCATGTAGACTTAGGACCTCAATACGAGGGTGAGGTGATAAGGAAACAGGACCTCTATCTTGAGTTTGGTGGGCCAAAGGTGGCACATAAATTTGAGCTGGCAACTGTGAAGAGCCCAGAGGAAATAGAGAATGAGAAAGTAGAAGTTATCGGTCCTGATATAAGTGAATTGGAACCTTACGCTGAGGAGAAAGGGGGTGGGAGTTACCCTATAGCTATTCTAGTCGATGTTGCTGGAGCAGAACTGGATAAGGATGCCGAAGCGATCATTGAGAGAAGAATTCATATGTTCACCAATTACACCGAAGGTTGGTATCACATGAATCAAAGGCAGGATGCCTGGTTAAGGATGAACAAAGACTGTGCCAAGAAAGGTTTCAATTCCTTAAAGGAATTGGGAGAAATCTATAACTTCCTTTTCACCTCAGAGATGTCGATCATTGAAAAAATCCAAACCACTATTATCACCGATGAGGAAAAAGTGAAGGAGCTTCTCCCCCACGCTTTGCAGGTTTACAGCGCCAGAGATGAGAGGACAAGGACGTTACATGACGAGGATGTGGATACATTTTATGGCTGTGTTCTGTGCCAAAGCTTTGCCCCGACTCATATCTCCATCATAACCCCGGATAGAATTGCCAATTGTGGAGCCATAAACTGGTTCGACGGCAGAGCTGCTGCCAAAATCGACCCTGAGGGACCTATATTTGCCATACCCAAAGGGGAGCTTATAGATTCCATAAAGGGTGAATACACGGGAGCGAATAAGGTGGAACAGGAAAGATCCCTGGGAACTTACGACAGGGTTTATCTCTACAGTGCTTTTGAGCACCCCCATACCTCCTGTGGCTGTTTTGAAGCCATTGTCTTCTATATTCCTGAGGTAGATGGATTTGGAGTGGTGCATAGAGAGTTTAAAGGCGAGACTGTAATTGGAGAGACCTTTTCTCATATGGCCGGTGATACCTCCGGGGGGAGGCAAGTAGAAGGTCGCTTAGGAACGGGGCTGGAGCAAATGAGGTCTCCCAAGTTCATTCAGGCAGATGGAGGGAGAAAAAGGATAGTTTGGTTGCCCAAGGAGATAAAAGAGAGGTATAAAGAAGCTTTCGAAGCAGATGGAGTATACGACAAAATTCCCTCAGAAGAAGATGTTAAAAACACAGATGAGCTTCTAGAATTCCTGGAGAGGGCAGGACATCCCTGGATAAAAGGCGAGGTGGAGCTTCCAGAGTAAACTGATAACACGCCATGGTATTGCGAGCATTTTGCTTAGTCACTGGCTGTATGAAGCCCTCCCTAAAAATATGAACGATAGCTTAGGAGGTTTGTTATGCCGATTTCAGGGTCCGGAATTGTAAAGATGCTTCCTAATAGGAAAGGATGTAGGGAATGCGGCTTCCCTACCTGCTTTGCTTTCGCTATGAAACTAGCTTCGGGAGGAACTACTGTAGCTAAGTGCCCTTATCTCTCTGAGGAGACGAAAGCTAAACTAACAGATCTTCTAGCCCCGCCTCAGAAACTTGTTACCTTAGGCACAGGGGAGAATAAGCTAGAAATTGGGAATGAAGAGGTGCTATACCGTCACGAAAAGACATTTATCCATGAACCAGGGATTGCTTTGCTCATTTCTGATAAGGAAAGTGATGAGGAAATTGAGGGAAAGATAAATAAAGTAAAGGAATTGCAATACCCTTGGGTAGGGTTAGTGCTGAGGGCAAATCTTTTGGCTCCTTACTTTGAATCAAAAGATAAGGCCAGGTTTGTAGCCGTGGTGAAGATACTTTACGAATCAATCGACTCGCCTCTGGTTATAATCTCAGAAGATATGGATGCTTTATTTGCTGCCAGGAATATATGCGCCGATAGGCAGCCCTTAATTTACCCTATAACCGAAGGGAAAATAGATATGGCAATTCCCAAAATCAAGGAAAAACCTACTCCAGTAGGTGTTCGAGCTGAAAGTATAGAAGAGCTGGTGCCTTTAACCACTAAATTAAAGGAAGCTGATATTACCCAGTTAGTCCTAGACCCAGGTTCTAAGGGTATACTGGAAGCTATAAAAGATCAAACACTTATTCGCAGAGCGGCTCTAAAGCAAACCTTCAGACCCCTCGGTTACCCTACCATCGCCTTTCCTTGCTTCATGGCCAAAGGTAATCCGCTGAAGGAAATGCTTACTGCTTCCTTGTACGTAAATAAATATGCGGGCATTATTGTCCTTTCCGACCTTAATCCCAATCATATGCTTCCACTCCTGGTTCAGCGCCTTAATATTTATACCGACCCTCGCTTTCCTATGTCGGTGGAGGAGAAATACTATGAGATAGGAGAGCCCGATGAGGAGTCTCCAGTCCTTTTGACCTCAAACTGGGCCTTGACCTATTTCGTTGTAGCCTCAGCGATTGAGGCTACCAAAGTTTCCTCATTCCTCTTAGTGCAGGATGCGGAGGGACTTGGTGTTCTCACCGGTTGGGCAGCAGGCAAGATCAGTGGCACCACCGTGGCTAAGCTGGTTAAGAATTGCGGGATTGAAGGGAGAGTGAAGCATAGACAATTAGTTCTTCCGGGAAGGATAGCACGGATTTCAGGTGAAACAATGGAAGCTTTGGATTGGAAGTGGGAGGTAGTAGTTGGTCCTAGAGAAGCGACTGGAATAGGAGCCTTCCTTCCAGAGTTTGCTAAGAGTCTAAAGCAATGACTGTGAAGGAGAAAGACCAATTAGCCCAGATTTTAGGCAAATATAAAAGCGAGAAAAGAAAGTTAATTTCCTTGTTGCAAGAAATTCAAGAAAAACTGGGATATCTCCCCAGGAAGGCGATGTTAGAGATTGCTAGTTTTCTGCATATACCAGAGGTTGAGGTTTATGGAGTGGCTACTTTTTATAACCAGTTTCGTTTCACTCCTTTAGGAAAGCACCATGCTAGGATTTGCATGGGAACTGCTTGCCATTTGCGGGGAGGCAAGCTGATCTTAGAAGCTCTGGAGAGGGAAATTGACATCAAGGTAGGAGAAACTACCGAGGATGGCAATTTCAGCTTAGAGCGAGTCGCTTGCATTGGTTGCTGCATGCTGGCTCCAGTAATGGTAATAGGGGATAAAATTTATCCTAAAATGACGCCTTTTAGGGTGGAGGAGGCTTTAGTACCTTATAAGCAGGAAATTGAGAAACAGAGCACAAACAAGGAGCAAGCTTCCTGACGAGCCATAACATGACCTGCAAGAGTTTAGGTCTTTTTGTCCCCCTGACTTTGAATTCTGCCAACAGGAAGGAATTAAATGAAGAATCTCAGATTCTTCGCTATGCCTAGAATGATGGTGCACTACCAAGATGACTTTTGAGGAGATTAGCAATAAGGCGAAATCCGAATGGGAAGCTATGCAGAACAGCACCTACATCCTTATTGGCACGGCTACTTGTGGTAGAGCAGCAGGCGCTATGGCAACCATTGAAGCCCTTGAAGAAGAGTTGGCACGGCGAGGTATCGAGGTTACAATCACTAAAGTTGGTTGCATGGGATTGTGTTACGCCGAGCCCTTGGTCACTATATCCAAACCTGGTTCCTTGCGCATCGTCTACCACAATGTGACCCCTGAGATTGTCCCCCGTATTGTGGGGGGTTATATTATAACTGATGACCCCTGCCTTGAGCTTGCCTTAGGCATACTTGAGGGGGATGGAGAAGAAGCCCCCTACATCCCGGAACTTCCTAGGTTTGAACACGAGCTTCGTCTGGTATTGCGCCGCTGCGGCTATATCAACCCTGAGAATATAAATCACTACATCGCCAATGGGGGCTATGCTGCCCTAGAGAAAGCACTAAGGAGGCCGCCTGAGAAGATAATTGAGGAGGTAAAAAGGTCGGGGCTTCGAGGACGAGGTGGTGCTGGATTTCCCACAGGGCGAAAGTGGGAGCTATGCCACAATGCCCCACGCAGACCTAAGTATATCATATGTAATGCCGATGAGGGAGATCCCGGTGCCTTTATGGACCGAGTCGTTTTGGAAAGTGACCCACATCAAGTTATCGAGGGGATGATTACTGCGGGTTATGCCATGGATGCCAGGCAGGGCTATATCTATGTCCGCGCTGAATATCCTTTAGCTATCGAGCGTGTGCAAATTGCCTTAAAGCAAGCAGAGGAACTAAGTTTCCTGGGTGATAATATCTTGGGCAGCGGTTTTAATTTCCATATCGAGATAGCAATAGGGGCAGGTGCTTTCGTCTCTGGTGAAGCGACGGCATTGGTCGCGGCTATGGAAGGGAGGAGAAGTGAACCTAGACCAAGGCCTCCTCGTCTTACAGAGGCTGGCTTATGGGGTAAGCCTACCCTACTAAACAATGTCAAGACTTTTGCTAACATTCCCTTGATAATTGAGAGAGGGGCGGATTGGTTTGCCTCCATTGGCACGGAAGGAAGCAAGGGCACAGCAGTATTTACCCTGGCAGGCAAGGTAGCCAATGCTGGACTGACTGAAGTGCTTATGGGCACAACCCTGCGTGAGCTCATCTATGATATCGGTGGCGCAATTGCTAAAGATAAGCCATTTAAAGCAGTACAAATAGGAGGTCCCTCAGGCGGTTGCCTCCCCGAGAGCTTGCTCGACACCTCTATCGACTTTGATTCTCTTACTGAGGCTGGTTCGATGATGGGCTCGGGGGGCATGATTGTCATGGATGAGGATAACTGCATGGTTGATGCTGCACGCTTCTTCCTCGACTTCACCACAAGGGAATCCTGTGGCAAGTGCACCCTGTGTCGGCTGGGGACTTTGCAGGTGCTTCGGATTCTGGAAGCTATTACCGCTGGCAAGGGTGAAATCGAGGATCTTGACCTCCTCCTCGAGTTAGCTCAAGATGTAAAAGCAGGTTCGCTTTGTAACTTGGGGAGAACAGCGCCTAATCCCGTCCTTACTACCCTGCGCTACTTCCGAGACGAGTACGAAGCTCATATACTGGAGAAGCGATGCCCTGCGAAAGTTTGTCCTGAACTCACTGCCTATTACATCCTTCCAGACAAGTGTGATAGAGCCTGTGAGCATTGTGTGCTGACTTGCCCGACTGAGGCAATCAAAGGTGAGAAGGGAGAGATAAAGGTTATAGATCAGGAAAAGTGTGTTAAGTGTGGCACATGTTTAGATGTTTGCCCTCCCGAGTATAATGCGGTGATAAAGTTCTCACCAATTAGCTTGCTTCCTTCGTCAGATTTACCTAAGGAGAAGAGTGAGGTGAAATGACCAAGACAATTGCCATTGCAGGAAAAGGTGGAACGGGCAAAACCGCTATTGCCGCTTTGCTTATAAAGCTCCTTTCTCAAAAGGGGTTGGTTCTGGCTGTCGATGCTGACCCTAGCACCAATCTTAACCAAGCTCTGGGTTTGCCGCTAGATGAAAAAAGAACTGTGGGCAAGATAAGGGAAAGGATAATCGAGGACATGTCAAGGGGACGTCTTAGCCCCTCGATTGCCAAGCAGGAATACCTGTTTGGCAAAATATTGGAATCCTTAGTAGAATCCAAGGGATTTGATCTTTTAGCTATGGGGCGCCCAGAGGGTCCTGGGTGTTACTGTGCGCCTAATGAGTTCCTACGGACATCCCTGGATCAGTTAGTAAAATCTTATAAATATAGCTATATCGTTATGGACTGTGAGGCGGGCATGGAGCACATCAGCCGCCAAACAACCAGAGATATTGATGTCCTGCTTATCATGTCTGACCCTACCACAAGAGGAATCACTGTAGCAGCTCGAATAAAAGAGCTTATCAAGGAGTTAAGGACAACGGTTGGGAAAATCTGTCTTGTGGTTAATCGGGTGAATGATAAGCTTCCCCCAGAAATAGAAAAGCTAGTCGCTGATTTCGGACTTGAACTTATTGCCACCATATCCGAAGATCCCTACATCGCTGCTCTTGAGATAAAAGGAGCACCTCTTATAGATCTTCCCAAAGATTCTCCCCTTCAATTGGAGGTGAAAGAAGTGGCGAACTTGCTTCAACTATAACAAGAGTGCAGATTCGCCATTTTGATAAGCTTTGTCCTAATAAGTTAAAATTGCGTACTTAGCAACAACAAGTTAAGAATTCAAAAGGAGGTGGTAGCAATAATGGTATCAGTTGAGATGTTAAAAGATTTTCAGTTATTTGAAGGTTTGGATGAAGGTGAGCTAGTGGAGATAGCCAAACTTTGCCGCCAGCGGAGCTATGAAGAGGGTTCCGTTATTTTTACGGCGGGTGGCTCAGCAACAGATATTTATCTTCTCGAAGATGGTGAGGTTAACATACAGGTTGAACTCGTCATCTATGACTTGGAAGCAAGAGCAAGCGTCTACACAGTAAGAAAAGGTGAAACCTTCGCTTGGTCAGCTTTGGTACCACCGCATAAATTGACAGCATCAGCAAGATGTCAGCAAAAGACCGAGGTCATCACTATAAATGGCAAAGATTTGATGAACATCTTAAAGAAGAATAACCATATAGGCTATATGGTCATGCAAAACCTCAGCAAAGTTATAAGCTCGAGACTTGCTGCTACCATGATAACACTGAGACATCAGGTCCAGAGAGCCTCTGCGAGCAAGGTATAGAGATATGCGTTACTCTCAATGCTCTTTCAAAAGGATAACAATAAATAAGGAGGAAAGGAATGAATGGGCAAGTGCCAAAACCCTTTGAAGAGATTCTAGGATATCTCGAAGGTGAGAAGAAAATAGTTCTGATGGGGTATGGAGGATGCACTACAACCTTTCACACAGATGGTATAAAAAAAATAAATGATATGATGGTTGAACCGCATCTCTTTATAGAGACAGCAGGTCTTCTACCTCGCCCTAAATTAGCAGGATAAAATGGAAAGTCAGCATTCTTCATTACCTAATATTCAAGGCCAGGCTTATGAGCTTGCTTATAGACTTGCTTGTGAGCAACTGGCAAGTATGGATGTAAAAGAACTGTGCCGCAAAGCTGGTGTGCAACGTGTAGATTTCAACAAGATAATCATTGAGTATTTGAACCAGTCATATCTTGTCACCCTTCCAGAGGGTGAAATTTCTTTAAGGGATGGTGAAGAAAAGGTTCCGTTAAGGGACAAGATCTTGATACTTCACTATTTAACCTTGGCAAAAGGTACCCCCGCTACTAATAGATTGATCACTTTTAAGCAGCTAGCGGCAGGCACTAGCTACTTCCCTGCATTTTCTCAAAGGACTATAAAGCCTCTCTTAAACCACTTTGGCAAGGAGCCTGAGCTACTAGTAGATGCCGCGGTAAAACTGGGCGGCCATAAGGCAAGTTACGGGGATGTATCTGTGACCATCAACGCTTTCAGCCGTGTGCCTGTAACTATAGCCCTATGGAAAGGTGATAATGAATTTGTTCCCGGGGGAAGCATAATGTTTGATAGCAGTATCTCTGATTACCTCTCCACCGAGGATGTGAGTGTGCTTTGTGAAACTATCAGTTGGAGGTTAGCTAATCCTTAAAACAAATTAAGGAGATGGTAAATGGAACTAAAGGAACGCTATCTTGTGATGTTTTTGATTGCCATGTTACCTTAAACATTTGACGATTTAGACTTTGCTCCATTAGACTTAGAATGATACAATAGTAAAAAAAGGGGGTACTTATGTCAGCTGAGAAGGGTATACTCTCCATGATGGAGGAGAAGCGTATATTTCCTCCCCCAAAGGAACTGAGCGAAAAGGCTTATATAAAAAGCATGGAGGAGTATAAGAGGATTTACAAGGAATCCATTGAGAATCCGGAGAAATTCTGGGGAGAGCTTGCTGAGCAGCTGGATTGGTATAAGAAATGGGACAAGGTATTGGTAGAAGATTTTGCCAATGCTAAACACGAATGGTTTGTAGGTGGGAAGCTCAACGTTTGTTATAACTGCATTGACCGCCATCTGAAGACCTGGCGCAAGAACAAAGCTGCTCTCATTTGGGAGGGGGAGCCCGAGGGGGAGAGCAAGACTTATACCTATGAAGAACTCTATTACGAAGTCTGTAAGTTTGCCAATGTGCTAAAGAAGTTTGGTGTTAAGAAAGGCGACCGTGTTTCCATCTACCTCCCCATGATCCCCGAGTTGCCCATTGTTATGTTTGCCTGTATCAGGATAGGAGCTATTCATAGCGTGATCTTCGGCGGCTTCAGCGCTGAATCGCTTAGGGATAGAATCCTGGATTGTGGGGCTGGAACCCTCATTTGCTGTGATGGCTACTATCGTAATGGCAAGGTCATAAACAGCAAAGCTAATGCTGATGCTGCTCTGGCAGAATGCCCTGAGGTTCGTGCCATTGTGGTAAAAAGATTGGGCAATGAAGTTAATATGAAAGAAGGACGAGATTACTGGTGGCATGAAGAGATGCTGGCTGAAGATATTAAGCCAGCATGCGAGCCTGAAGTTATGGATGCCGAGGATCCACTATTTATCCTCTACACCAGCGGCAGCACAGGCAAACCAAAAGGGGTGGTGCATACACAGGCTGGCTACCTTCTTTTCTCTCTCCAGACCTTCAAATGGGCCTTTGATTACAAGGATGGAGACACTTTTTGGAACACCGCAGACATCGGTTGGATAACTGGGCATAGTTGCATCCTTTTCGGGCCCCTCGCTGCCGGTGCAGTAAACATATTCTATGAGGGTGTGCCTACTTACCCTGAGCCAGACAGGTTCTGGGAAATTATAGAGAAACACAAGGTGAATATCTTCTACACTGCCCCTACTGCTCTGCGGGCGCTGATGCGGGAAGGCGATGAGTGGCCTAATAAGCGAGACCTATCTTCGCTGCGCATCCTGGGCACCGTAGGCGAGCCCATAAACCCGGAGGCCTGGATGTGGTACTACAGGGTAATAGGTAAAGAGCGCTGCCCTATTGTGGATACCTGGTGGCAAACAGAAACTGGTGGCTTTATGATTACCCCATTGCCTGGCGCTATACCGCTCAAGCCTGGTTCAGCCACAGTGCCATTTCCCGGTGTTGATGCAGAGATATTAAGGGAAGATGGCACTCCTGTTGATGTCAACGAGGGAGGATACCTAGTTATTAAAAAGCCCTGGCCGGGGTTAATGCGCCAAATCTATGGTGAGCCTCAGAGATTCAAGGAGACGTATTTTACTAAGTTCCCTGGGGTATATAACACCGGTGATGGTGCCCGAAGGGATGAAGATGGCTATTACTGGCTGATGGGTCGCATAGATGATGTGATAAATGTCTCCGGGCATCGCATTGGCACTGCTGAAGTAGAGAGCGCCTTGGTATCTCATCCTAAGGTTGCTGAGGCAGCAGTAGTTGGTATGCCGCACGAGATTAAGGGGCAAGGGATATATGCCTATGTAACTCTTAAGGTGGGAGAGGAAAAAACTGAGGAACTCAAGAAGGAACTTGTTGCTCATGTGCGGAAGGAGATTGGGCCTATTGCTAGGCCAGACAAGATCCAATTTACTGATGGCTTGCCCAAGACCAGGAGTGGCAAGATAATGAGGAGGATTTTGGCAAAAATTGCTGCTGGAGATGTCAGTAATTTAGGAGATACCACTACCTTAGCTGACCCCAGCGTGGTGAGTGAACTGGTGGAGAGAAGGGTGTAGTGTCTTAGTTCGGGAACGTATGAGAAAATGGGGCCAGGTACGATGCAAAACGTATTTGACACCATCACTGTATATTAAGAATTTGAAAGGGGTAAATTCTTCTGGCGCAAGAAGTTAAATGGGGGAACCCCGGAGCTTTAGGACTCGCTGGATTTGGTTTTAATACCATTCTACTGCAAATACACAATATAGGTTTAATATCCAATGTAGAACCGCTACTCTTTGGATTTTTCTGGGGAGGTTTAGCTCAGATTATAGCTGGTATAATTGATGGTCGCCGTGGAGATACTTTTGGGCTGACTGCCTTCATTTCCTATGGCGTATTCTGGATAGGCTTGGGCTTCATATTCCTGATGGATTGGCTTGGAGTGGCTCATTATACCGCCACAGGGCTTGCTTGGGTATGTATCCTCTGGGGTATCTTTACTGCCTACATGACTGTTGGCGCACTAAAGATTTCTAAGGTTCATGTTTTCATGTTTGTCACGTTGACCATATTGTTCTGGCTGCTTGCAGGGCATTTCTTTGGTGCTCTTTCTGCTAAAGTTGCCGGGGTAGAGGGCCTCATCTGCGGTGCTTCTGCTGTTTATATTTCAGCGGCTGTGCTCCTGAACGCAATGTATGGCAGGTGGATTCTGCCTATAGGGCTGCTATCTAAGTAAATTTGCTTTGGGCCATAAGGGCTATAATGATGCTGCCGAGTAAACTGGTAGAGCAGATAAACATGCGAATTGCCAGCATCGCACTAGCTATTATTCTGATTTTAATCCCTTCTTTGCCAGCACTAGCCCAAGATAGTGAAACCATTACTATCACCATGACTACAAAAACAGTTATAGAAATAGAATTAAGTCCCACAACTTGGGACATAGGCACTATAAGGCCAGAAGAGATACATGAGTCGGGAACTTTCACTATGACCAATAGGGGCAATTGTGATTTGCGTGCCCTTATCAAAGGCAAAGAGGCCGTATGCGTTGATAACCCTGACTATAAATGGACACTGAGTAGCGATGGGTATAACGACAAGCAAATATATGTATTATGGTACGAGACAAGCGATTGTACGCCTGGTGGAGAAGGCCTTATTACCACAGAAGAAAACGTTTTTTGTTCTAATTTTGGAATAGATGGATCCAATCTGAAGCATTTCGGGTTGAAATTGGAGGCTCCCTTAGCTGACTATGAGGATTATTTCTACGGTGGTGGGGAAATGGAAACCACTATTACCATAAGCGGAGTAGTCGCCTAACGTCATAGCAAATTAGATGCCTGATTGGGTAATTAATAATAAATTTGAGGAAAGGTTCTAAGTAAACCAGCGGGACAAATGAGCAAGCAAATTATAAGCATCATATTAGTTATCATTCTGGCTTTAATCCCTTGTTTACCAGCATTGGCTGAGGGCAATAGCACAGTAACCATCACTATGGC
>JAUWHW010000020.1 GCA_030605665.1 Dehalococcoidia bacterium
AGATCTCCAGCAGTACGCATCCCGCCCATACCCGAAGCAGCGCTATGAACACTAACCATGCCTGCTGGGTCTCCCACTCCTACCTACAAACCATCCAACCTGGTTACTTCTACCATGGCTTTGGAGGCTCTGGATACTGCACCTACAGGAGGCTGAGCAGCCACAGGAACTCCTCCTACTCCCATACCCATATTAGCGTGAATGGGTATGTGTGAATTTTCAACACAGGCTTTGGTAAAAGTAATTGCCCGGGCTACGTTCCATGCACATGACTTGTCGGTATCAGTATTAATATCCGGACCAAAAATAGTAGCTCCAGCTTTCTCAACCAACTCAAGCTGCTTATGAGGATATAATCCCGCCAGACGCACTCCATCATAAGTTAACTCCCCGTGCATTCCTAGAATGAATTCCCCTGACATTCCGATCTCAATACACATTTGAGGATATTTCTTCTTTAATATCTCAATGGCACGCAGAGCAGCCAAAAAATCTGCATCTCCCGCTGCTGCCGTAGTATCGAAGTCAATACCGTCTGCTCCAGATTCATACAGTTTACTGCCTACATAAACCATGTCCTTAACAGCATACTCCATCATTTCTTCCTGAGCTGCCCTGGCTTCGGCTATTTTACCTTGAGGTAGTAGCTCCATTGGATTGAGACAGGGGCCATCTGGTTGGGTATATAAGCCTAAATTGGGCATGGCCCCGTAAAATAAAGGGATGGTTGTCATGAGTAAAGCTTGCTCCATATCCGTTTGCTCGTAAGCTATAGGAATTTTTAGAAGCTTAAAACTATAATCAGTATGACCCAACTCTAGTGTATCAGCGCCTAAAAGCTTCTCGAAAATTTGAAGCGACTCAACCCTATGTAGTAATAGCCCTCTACGCCTAATTTTAACAGGAGAATTCTCACAAGTAAGAATCACTTCATTTCCACGATCTACGCCCATGAATCTAGTAGGACTGCTATAGATGTCAAAAAGATATGATATCTCGTCTTCGGAAAGAGGAGGAATCTTTGCCCGTTCTGCAGCATCCTTAGTACCTTCTTCTAAGTCTCGTTTTAGTTCTTTTTCACTTAGTTCAGCTACAGAACCATCTCCCATCACAGTATAAATCTTCTCCATCTCCATTCATTGCCTCCTTTTATTATGGAACTCAATCAGATTTAGATTATTGAATGTTAGCAAAGCTAAATCAAGCCTGTAACTATCAGGAAAACCAACACTCGGCACTAAGTTTAGGAATATAAATTAAACCTTACAGAACTATCACCTCTTTAATGTATGAATGTTTTGAGGAAGGGGGCCAACATCGATTTCTTCTTATCACCCATTTTAACCCGCTCCTCCTGCTGTTACACCTAATCCTGCCCGCTTGCTTAAGAACTGTAGTAGTGCCAAACAAGCACCTACAACTACAATTAGTTTCAGAGTTGTGGCAGATGCCAACCCTATCTTCCCATACATCGCCGCATTAAAAATAATTAACGAAGCTAGTTGATATCCTGCAGAGACAAGGAAAATCACAGCGCTTAAGGATATCATTGCGCTCATAAAAACATAAATAAATCCATATATAAATGCGGGGAAGATAATAGGCAAAACTATTCTCCTGAATGTCGTAGCAGTGCTAGCTCCCAAATTCAAAGATGCCTCTTCAACTTCAATGCTAAGCTGTTGTAGCTTGGTAATTCCAGCCTCCATGCCTACAGCCAGAAAACGGAACGTACAACTAATAACCAGAATTATCATTGTTCCTGTAAGTAGCAAAGGTCGGCTGTTAAAAGATAATAGATAACCAATTCCCAGAACTGTACCAGGTAGAGTAAACCCTGCTAGGCCTATTCCCTCAAGAGCAGCTCGACCTTTAAATTTTCCCCGCACGATCACATAGGCTAGTAAAGCACCTATTATCGCACCAAACAGACCAGCAAAAAGGGCCATCTTTAGACTATTAACGAGCGCTGCGTTGCTACGGAAATCTAAAATGCTTCTGAGCGTAAATGTATTGTCGACGCCCACAATCTTCGTAAAGGCTCCAACTACGACTACTCCAAAACTAACCAAAATGAGGCCACATGCAATAAAAGAGACAGCAATCATTGGTATTAAGATGACGGGAGTTATATGCCTGGGCTCTGCAGCCACAGGCTTACCTAAGATGGTAGTATAAGCTTTGCCCTTGATTAGATAGTTTTGCACAATAAAAATAACCGCACAGGGAAGAATTAAAAACATAGATAGGACACTAGCCATATTGAAGTCAGCCTGACCAACAATCATAAAATAAGCATCTGGCGCCAGGAAAGGAGTTCGCCCACACAAAATTGCCACATTGCCAAACTCTGCCACGGCCAGGACAAAAACTATGAGAGCAGCCTTCAGAAGACCTGGAGTTAACAAAGGAAGGGTAATACTGCGTAAAATTTTACCTTCTGTAGCCCCCAGATTAGCAGCGCTATCCTCTAAATTTGGATTAAGAGAGCTGAGGGTATTATCAATCATCAAGTAAGCCAGAGGAAGGAACGCAAGTGTCTGGGCAATAACACATGCTGGAAAGCCATAGATATCCCAGCTAAAATTAAATGCCTTGGTGATTAATCCGTTACGCCCCAGAAGTATTATTAATGAAAGGGCAAATACATAGGTTGGTGCTATAAGTGGTAATAATGCAATCAGCCTTAAAGGTCTACGTAAATGCACAGGACCTCGGGTAGTCATATAAGCGATGCAAAACCCAACGCTTAGACACACCGATGTGGTCAACATGCCAAGCTTCAAGGTGTTGAAAAAGGAGCTATAATAATAGCTATGAGCTAGAAATTCCCCATAATACTGTAGAGTAAATCCCTCTGCCCCAACTATGCTCTTTACCAGCACCGCAATGATAGGATAGAGGAGAAAGAGGGCAAGAAGCAAGAATAATAAACCGCCTGTACTGCTGAGGGTATGCGCAGCCAAAAAATCTGCTGCACTCTGCCATACAGGTTTTCGGCGAATTAAAGCTCTCGCTTCTGCCATCTTCTCCTACGTGTCAAACTATCTTTACTGTATCAAGAATTTCTCTTCCCACTCATCACTCAGCCACTCTACCAATTCTATCCCTCCACTCATCACAAAGCCTGGATTTACTCTCATAAGCCCAGTCACAATCAATGTTGGGGATATACTTGGGTAGCCCTCCAAAAAACTCACTAGGGTACTCTTTGGTTACATAACCTGCTTCCTCAGCAATTAACTTAGACCACTCCTTGGTTGCAAGTAAGTCTATGATTTTCTGGCAGGTGTACAACTCTTTAGTTCCCTTAAGAATAAAGGCAGGGGCGCCTTCGTAACCAATCCCCTCTTCGGGGACACACCACACTAGGGGATAACCCTCTTCAATTCTACCTAGGGTAACAGCTTCGTAAGTGATGCCCAGCGTAAATTCCCCCCTGCCCACTAAATCAGCGGGAGCACCACCACTCTTGGTATAGTGATGGATGTTCCTGTCCAATGAGTCATAGAATTCCCATCCTCCCTCCTCCCCCTTATCCGCATTGAAACCATAGAGCGTGAAAAATGAGAATAGCATCAAGTAGGCGGTACCAGAGGTCAATGGGGAAGGCATAACAATCTCACCTTTCCACTTAGGGTCCAAAAGATCATCCCAACTCGTAGGCAATGTGTAACCTTTTTCGGCAAGCCTATCCTCGTTACCTATCAAAATGAATTGGTAATTCCCTTGATTCCACCAGTAGTTATCAGGGTCCTTCCATACCTCACTTTCTCCTCTCCATATTGGAGAATCATACTGTACAGCCCACCCTTCTTTCTTAGCTCTATACCCTTGTGGTCCACACGCCATAGCGATATCCGCACCAAAATTAGGGGCTTCAGCTGCCAGCTTGGCTTCAATTTCTCCACAAGATATGTCAGTGTATTTCATTGTAACACCCAGTTTTTCCTTAAGAAACTTGGCGATCGCTACATTGTTATCTGGAGCCCAGGCCGGGTAGATCCTTATTGATTCTGCCAGCTTTTCCTCCACTTCTGGTGGAGCTGGAGCGCACATGGGAAGAGCAAAAGCCATCACTAAACAAACAACCAAACCCAAACTAATTAACCATTTCCACATATTTATTTTCTCTCCTTTCTTATCTTAAATTTTATTCAGTCTTTCCTGTGTCACTCAGTCTTTCCTGAGCGCCTTTTGTTTCATAAGCATTGCCTCCTCATTATTATTGAGCAACCAGAACCCCGATTTCGGCACAATACGGAACGGGGAGGAGTTAAATTACTGGCTGAAGAAGGTAAAAGACCAGGTGCCATCCCCGCTGGTTGCTCGCTATAGATTGTGAATATTACCTACTTCTGACAGGAGTTTGCTAACTTTTATTTTATGCCAGCTGTTTGGGGAATGTCAATGCCTTTGTGGATTTCTAGCTTCTTCTATTGAAAAGAGGGCTATTTGCAGTAAGGTTACTCTAAGTATAGCATCTTGACCTTAGGAATGGGGGAACTGAAGGACTTTGCGGACCCGACCTGAAAAAGACCATGAGGTCTAAGCCTCATATTTCCTATCTATGGTCGGGGTGAGAGGATTTGAACCTCCGACTTCATAGTTCAAATTGAGCTTACAAAAGGCAAAATCCGCTTGGCTCCTTTCGTGGAAAAGCGTAGCAATTACGAGGGGAGAAAATCAAGTCGGGCTGGAAATTAGTTGATTATGAGTATAGCCGAACCTTGCCATCCGATGCTCCCAAATAGGGCTGTATGTCTTCTTGTTGGGGAGGAAGCCTCAGTTTGTATCTAGGCATGCTACTCCATGCCATGGCGTGTTCCGAAGTCGGTTAGCAAAATGTTTGCAAAAAAGAAGGATAGTCATAAACATTCTCGTCCGGGTTTGAGTATCAGAGATAAACCCATAGCTATAAAAAGCACTACTGCTCCTATAATAAAAGCTAGTTCGTAGCTTCCTCTGGTGTCAAAAATATATCCAGTTAATAACGAACCGATTGCTGCACTAATACCCCAGCCTATCTCTAACATTCCATAGATGCTACCATGAAATTTCATCCCAAACCAGTCAGCAATTATCACCGGGAACAATACAAAGCTTCCCCAGCTAAAGCCAGTAACGATAGAGAGCAAATAAAATTCCCATGGCTGCCTTGCCTTTATGAGCCACAACATCATCATAGCCATTAAAAGAAGTGAAATAAAAAGGGGTGTTTTTCTTCCAATTCTATCTGAAAGCTTGCTTATTACTGGTGCGCCCGCTATGTAAGCTCCACCACCAAGGCCAATAGCAGTGGCAGCAGTCATTTCCGCGATACCGAAACTAATCATATATGCCTTCAAATGAATCCGGACGCCAAAAGGTAAGGTAGAAAGGGCATATATCGAAAATAGCAACCAAAAATGCCTTGCTCTGATTGCCTGCTTAAACGTAAAATCCCTTATGTTAGATATAAGGTTGCTATTCCGTTTACTTTCTGTAACTCTTTTTATACCATCAGGATAAAGTTCTTTCTCAGATGGATTAAACCTCATCAACTTGGAAGCGGGGAGACCTATGATGAAAAGAAGACCAGATAAGATGAGATAAGAGATGCGCCAACCGAATTTAATAATAAGAAATTGAGTAAGGAGTGGCATAATAAATATTCCTATTCCTATTCCAGCCTCCGTGATTCCCACAGCCATCCCTCTTTTTCTTACAAACCAGCGAGATACTGTTGAGATTGCTGGCACCCAACCAAAACTTATTCCAATGGCTATTATAACTCCATAAAAAATATATAATTGCCAAAGTGCATTGATGGTAAACATCAACGCATAGCCTATGCCCATGACAACGATAGAAATCATGAGGGCTAGCCTGGGGCCATATCTATCATTCAACCGCCCTGCTACTACACCTAAAATGCAACTTAGAATGCAAAATAAGGAATAAGCCCCAGAGACTGCTGCCTTTGCCCAACCTAAATCCCGGCACAGTTCTGTCAGAAAAATACCATAGGAAATATGACAACCCCATTGCAAAGCTAAAATTGTAGAAGCTGCAGCTACTATTACCCAACCATAGAAAACACCCGTTTTTGGTTTACCAGCCATATTTCTCCCTTGAAAAAATTGCGGCAAAGCTATCTAAATTTGCTCTGCCCTATGAGATTACCTTACAGAAGGCGAGATGCCACCTGCCCGATTACACCAAGGGCAGCACACGGGAGGGGTCTTTACTTTTCCAAGGTCTCATAAATCCAATCGCCTAGCTCTCTTGTCTTGCTTTGATGCAAGCAACATAGTGGTCATGTCCCACTTGAACAAGCGGAGGCTCTTCCTCACGGCACTTCTTCATAGTGTGTAGACACCGTGGGTAGAACCTACAGCTAGAGAAAACGTCCACCGGGCTTAGCGGCACATAACCTTTGATGGGAAGTTCATGCATTTTTACTGTTGGGTCGGGCACTGGCGCAGCGGAAACCAATGCTTGGGTATAAGGATGTAGTGGTTTATTGATGATGTCTTCTGTGGGAGCAATTTCTATAATTTTTCCCAGATACATGATGGCAATCCTGTCACAAACATATCGTGCTGTGGCTAAGTCGTGGGTTATATAAATAAATGAGATGCCAAATTTATCTCTCAATCTCAGCAATAATTCTAAAATACCTATCCTTACGGAAACATCCAGCATTGAAATAGGTTCATCCGCAATCACAAGCTTGGGCTGAAGAATCAATACTCTACCTATACCAACCCTTTGACGCTGACCACCACTAAGCAAAATAGGATATCTATTCCAGAATTCTTCGGTTGGCTTTAATTCCACTTCCTCAGGTTTTTCTAGGAGTTTGAAACCAATCCTGATATGTATTTCATCCACACGATCCAGTTTATCACAAACATGTCTTGCCAATATATTAGTGGTTCCAGGAGATCCCCCACAGCCAACTAGGCCTGTCAAACCAGCCTTTTTGAACTCACTGTCAATTTCAAGCGGTCGTTTTTCTGTTAGCTGTGTCCAGATAGGGTCATCAAAAGCCGCATCCACGTAGTGCGTCCCACTTCTTAAAGCCGCTTTCATTATATTGGCGTTGAATTGGCACAAGGTTAGGTTAATAATAACATCTGCTCCCCTAGCTGCCCTCTCAATATCTTCAACTTTCCCAGCATCCACCTTTATAGCGGTGATTTTATCGCTTTTTATTTTGTTCTTAACCTTATTGGCTAAATCTAAATCTATATCAACTAAAACTATTTCCTCTACATCCTTATCCCTGGCCAAAATTGAGGCACATGGTGCCCCCTGGGCCCCAGCTCCTACTATTAATACCTTTTTCATATTACTCCTCTCTAAAATTTTTCTTCACTCTTTCCTGAGATCCACTTCTCCGCAGGTATCACCTCCCTCAACTGCTATTCTGGCAAGAGCTTGCTACCTTTTATTTTATAGTGGGTGGGGGGGGCGAATCAATCCCTTCGTCGATTTTGACTTTTTATATTGAAAGGGGGGCTATTTGCATTGAGGTTACTCTAAGTATAGCATTTTGACTTTGGCAATGGGAAGCTGAAGGACTTTGCGGACCTGACCTGAAAAAGACCATGAGGTCTAAGCCTCGTGTTTCCTATTTATGGTCGGGGTGAGAGGATTTGAACCTCCGACCTCATGGTCCCAAACCATGCGCGCTACCCACTGCGCTACACCCCGTAAAGTGAAATGCTAAATCCTGATATCTAATATCTAAATTCTAAAGCATAGGTTACTTATGGCTCAAGTTGCAAAAGTTGCTACTTTCACTTTAAGTTTAGCATATTCTTCGTTTACTCTTTCTTGAATCTTCTGTAGCTCTTCCTGTGGCAAGTGGCGATATCGGCCCTGGGGCTTTATATATTCCTCCACTGGCTTGAGCTTGGGGCGATCAATATTCAATTTATAGCGGCCATTTTCTACTTCATAAAGAGGAAAAATGCCCGTCTCTACAGCGAGGCGACCTATCTCAATGGTCAAATCTGAGGGGTATCTCCAGCCTACAGGACAAGGAGAGAAAATATGTATATAAGCCGGACCTTTAACCTCTGCTCCTTTCTTAACCTTATTCATTAAATCAAAGGGATAGCTGGGGCAGGCTGTGGCTGCATAAGGTATATTATGAGCAACAGCGATCTCAACCATATTCTTCTTCCAGGTACGCTGGCCAACACTGATTTTTCCTGCCGGTGCAGTAGTAGTAGAGGCTCCGTAGGGTGTACCACTTGACCTCTGGATTCCAGTATTCATATAGGCTTCGTTATCCCAACAAAGATACAAGAAGTTATGCCCTCTTTCGATTGCCCCAGACAGGGCTTGAAGCCCTATGTCCATGGTTCCTCCATCCCCAGCCATGCCCACAAACTTAATATCCCTCTGAGGTATCCTTCCTTTTCTCATTAAGGCCTTCATTCCCGCCTCTATACCTGAGATTTCAGCACCAACATTTTCAAACAGTGTATGCACCCACGGGACTCGCCATGAAGTGACCGGAAGTGGCGTACTAGAAACTTCATCACAGCCTGTAGCCATAGCAATTATCACATTCTCCCCCAGGGCTTTACAGACAAGCCTCATGGCCAAAACTTCCCCACAGCCAAGACAAAAGTTATGTCCCGGAGCCAAAAACTCCCTTGTATCTACAAGATTCTTACCGAATTTTATAAATTTCTGTGCCATTTTTACCCCCTTATACCTGCTACTTCGCCCCTTACGCCAACCGTCTCAAATATCTCCTCAGCCCCCTTTTCAGCCACCTCTCTACCTCTGTCGATAACATACTCAAAAGCCCCCACTGAGACATCCCTCCCACCCAATCCACCTACAAAACCAACGACCTTTGGCCTCCTCTCCATATCGTACAAAGCCGACCTAATTTCAGAGCAAACAGGACCTCCTGGCCCTCCAAAGGAAATACACCTATCGAAAATAATGAGAGTATCCACATCCTTTACCGCCTGGCGAAACTCGTGCAAAGGGAAAGGTCTCCAGAGACGCAAATGCATAAGGCCCACAGGCTCCCCACTCTCTCTCCTTTTATCCACTACTAACTTTGCCGTCTCACTGAGACTTCCTTGAAGGATAAGCAATGTTTTAGCCCCTTCGGCTTTGTATAGCTCCACAGGATAATAATAGCGGCCAAAAATATCGCCAAACTCTTTCCACCCTTGCAAAATTACTTCCTTGGATTTTCTAAACGCCACCTCCTGAGCTATTTTTGCCTCAGTATATATGTCAGGTGGCCCAAAGGCTCCATGGGTCATTGGCTTGTCAGGGTCTAATGCAAACCGGTATTGGAATTTAGGCAGAAATCTATTCACCTCCTCTTGCTGGGGTAAATCCACCGGCTCTATTACGTGTGATAATGTAAATCCATCAAGATAAACCATGACTGGGAATAGGACCCTAGGATCCTCACCAACACGAAAAGCCCAGAGGGTCATGTCAAACACCTCTTGATTATTCTGGCAAAATACCTGAATCCAGCCAGTATCCCTGGTCGCCATAGCATCGGAATGGTCCGCCCAAACGCTTAGCGGCGCAGAGAGGCCTCTATTGCATACTGCCATAACTGTGGGGTATCTCATGGATGAAGCCACGTAAAGAACCTCATGCATTAACTCCAACCCTTGTCCTGAAGTGGTATTGAAGGCTCTGGCGCCTACTGCTGCAGCTCCAACGCAAGCGCTCATAGCTGAATGCTCCGATTCCACAGGTATGTACTCTGCATCTAGCTCGCCGTTGGCTACCATCTCAGCAAGCCGCTCAGGAATATGCGTCTGAGGTGTTATAGGATAGGAGGCAATAACATCAACATTAGCCATTCTTACAGCTTCAGCAACTGCATGTGAACCTTCCAGCGCTACTCTTCTGCTCATATTTCTTCCTCCTGTATCATTGTTATAGCTTCTTTTTTGCACACATCAGCGCAAATGCCACACCCTTTGCAGTAATAAAGGTCAGGCTCATAATACCCGTCCTCAAGAAGCTCCACAGCTCCATCAGGGCAGTAGAGCCAACATAAGCCACATTTGTTACATTTCTCCTTATCCAGTATCGGCCTATCAGCTCTCCAATCGCCAGTTCTCCGTAAGCTGGCGTTTCCCGCTTCCGTGAGTATATTGCCAACCTCCATGTTTCTCCAAGTAAAATCATACGCTGTTTTTAACTTTTTTCCCGCCATCTTTACTCCTTTATTACAGTCTCCTCATAGGCTCTTTTCATAGCCTCGATATTCCCTTCGGCCCGTGCCCCAAATCGTTCCTTCAGTTGCTCGGCCAAAGAATCCATTTTTACGGCCTCAGTAACTTTCAGGAACGCACCCAGCATCGTAGTATTAGTGATAGGCAATCCTATTGTTTCCCTGGCAATTTTTATAGCATTAACTGTAGCCACAGGCCACTTATATCCAAACTCAGACTTCAATTGCTCAGGCGACTTCCTGGAATTGATTATAATTTTGCCCTTCCCCTTAAGACCTGCAGTTACATCAACTATACGAAGCAACCCTGGGTCAAGAACTACCACTATATCAGGTTGGTAGATATTGGTCCTGAGCCTGATAAATTCATCACTTATCCTGAGGAAAGCGATAACTGGTACTCCTCTCCTTTCAGGCCCAAAGCTGGGGAATGACTGAGCATACTTCCCCTCTTCTATAGCTGCGCGGGCGACTAATTCAGCCGCAGTCACCACTCCCATACCTCCCCT